>JAZBPM010000307.1:0-7973 GCA_036351615.1 Desulfofustis sp. | reverse complement strand
TGCCAGCCGGCTGTCTCAAAAGATGATTGTGCCGCTGCACTCAGGCTTCCAAGTGTCCATATTTCAAGGTTCGAGGCCTTTTTCTTTGGTATTTCCTCAGATATTCCCTCCGCCACCGATGCTGCCCGCGATGACCATATGAGATGGTCGACAGGCAGAATTACGACAACGACACCGTCTTTGGTTCTCGCCTTGAGCAGTCGGGCCATGGGCGAAAAATCGGCAAGAGGAGCGATCCGCTCGTGGTATGCCGTTGCCATAATGGCCAATTCAGTTATCACTTTGGCCATATCATGAGTGCTGGCCTGGAGCCCGATTTTGAGAAAAAGATCCCGGTTGTCGACGCCTTCGAGTTTTTGCAGGGCGGCAGTCATGACTGTCTGCAGGGCCGGTGTAAAGACCGGGTTGTTGAGGAATAGTTTAACGGTGTCCGGTTCGTTGGTTATGGCGGTGAGTTTTTTTTCATTCTGCAGCCATAATTCAGACGGTGAAGTGACGTTTATCGTTTCGTTCAACAGTCTGGCGGTCCCTGAGGCCGATAACACCAGACCTCCGACGCCGGAAATAGCACTGGTTGCAAGTCCCACACTGATTCCGCCAAGGTAATCGGCCATGGCCAGACGATCCAACTCCTCCTGCAAAGCCTCGTTTCGCGAGTAGATGCTGACGCCGTACTTGTTGGCAATCTCCCCTTTGGACTTGGTCAGGCCAATAAACTGCTCCATACGACTGTCTTCGGCATCGGTCAACTTTCGGCTGCCAATGGTCACCTTTGCTCTATGGAAAAGACTGCTCACTCCCTGACCGGCACCCTTGAGAGTTCCCTCCGGGTCGGTGAAGAGGCTTTTGACGCCCTCGACGGTGTTCTTCCCGCTCTGCTGGAGAGAGGCAACCGCCGTATCCGAGGTTTCAACCTCTTTCATTGCCGCAATCGCGGATAATTCTTTGATGAGATTGACAAGGGAAGCAATGGATATGGCCTTGAAGTTGCCGAAATCCGACTGAATGGTAAAATGGTAGAAGAATCCGTCATATTCGACAAGGTCCTCGACTTTATGGTATTTGCCTTTGACAAATTCTGGCTGCAGAAGCTTACCGGCAGAATATGCCTGTGCCACTTCATAAGAGGGCTCAGCAGCGTGAAGGTTTTTTGCAATAAAAAAAGCAAAGAGAAATGTATAGACAATTACTGTTGCGACACGTTTGGATTGAATCATAGATCCTCCTCGCTTCATGCAAAAAAAGCATGGGACTGAGACTTCTTTGAAATAGGTGGTCGGGAACTTGTCCCGTTTTGCCAAGACTTCCAAAAAAGTGTTCTTGTTTTATACAATCCAGCCAATTTTGTGTGCCGGACATGCAACCGGAAACCTCAAGATTATCCGGTTGCTGCAATTCCGTGCCCGCTGATGCCGGCAGAGTAAACAAATGTTAAAACCGAAAGCCCACTCCCATGACAGGACCGCTCAGGTCAAGCTCCTGAAGCAGTTTGTCATCGTCCTGCTCGTATCTGAGATATCTGTAGCCAAGCCTCACATTGCCCCAACTGAAGCGGTAGCCTATTCCGGAGAAGAGTTGCCAGGTCAGATCAGACTGACCGGTGCCGATATCACCGTGAAAGGGAATATACCAGTGCTCGCCTAAATTTATCGCGCCGCGCAGCCCTACTATTCCATCAAAAACATCACTGGAATCGGACCTGCTTGCCGGTACACCCTGCAGATTCAGGCTTGCCTCAACATCAGCATTGAGATAACGAATCCCTCCGAATGCGGCAAGGGTTCCTCCTTTACCCTGCACCAGGTCATAGCCGACTCCGGTGCTGACAATCCAAGTCGTAAGGTCAAAGCCGGCGGAGGCGCGTATAGGCGTACCATTTGGGGTTGTCACTGTGATTGTTTCGCTGGCACCGACATCCATGTAGATGCCGTCCACGAGAAAGGACAGGCGGTCACGTTTGGCTGCAAACCCTCCCATAAGGACAAATTCCAGATCGCTAACCAGATCAGAGGCTTCGATGGAAAAATCACCTCCCGACCCAGGACCGCCGGGATATTTGATTGTGCCGTCAATATCGGAATACCAGCCATACAGCGTTGCCTCAAATTGCCATTCATCACTGTTCTGCGCGGCAGCGGAGTGGGCAAAGCCTGCAAAGCATGTCGTCAGGCAGACTATGCAAAATCTTCTCTTCAAACTCATTTTCAACATGATTTTTCACCTCAATACATGTTCTCGGTTACACGACAGGTTCGCTGATCCGGTAACCTCACTCTGTTCGTTTTCATGGCTGCAGGGAATGCCGGCCAGGCAGCTCCTTGCTATTCTATTTCCAGCCTGCATCCTTCAGGGCCGTATTGCAGCGTCCGCTGATCGTGGATTTATTTCTGTCGAGGCAGTCCAGCAGTCGACCTTCTCCCACTTGAACATCGGCGCAATATGCTGAAAGATCCTGACGGCATTCGCCAATGACATAGGACGTGACTGCCAGGGTCCTGTTGAGTTGATGGAGCGAATCATAGAGGGCATATTCGCAGCGCGGCGATACCTTGTCTCCGTAGGCATAGAGACAGGCCAGTATACGTCCCTCTCCGGGGGTGACATCCTTGCAATGGTTGTTCAGCTCCTCCTCACATCCCTCGGCAAAGGTTTTCATCGCTGCCTCCATCTCCTGGGCAACAGGATTTTCTGCCGCCACCGCCGGTCCAACCAGCAAAAGAATTGCCGCCAGCATCATCATCATTTTCTTTCTCATCTCAATTCCTCATTCGTTTATGGTTAATGCAGCTAAAGAAGAATGATCGACCATTGGGCACAGCTCTTCAGCCGGCCGAAGCGTCGTCATTTCGGAAACAGAAACGTCAGCTGAAGCCGTACTCCCAAGTTATCCGCGCCGCCTTCGGGAGATTCCGCCCAATATCGTATCCCTGCCATCAGCTGCACCGGTAGTTTGCCGAGTTTAAGCAGCTGCGCCACAGTGAGGTTGATAGGAACAGACCACTCTTCGCCTTCCCAGTCGTAGGTGGCCTCGGTATTCATCCTGAAGGTGGTCTGTGTCGGCGTCACATAGGCAAGAACAGGCTGCATAAAGGTGGCGTTGATATCGACCCTGTCATCATCGCCCGCCATCGACCAGATATGGTTGACCAGGCCGCCGTAGGTCCAAGGGCAGTTTTGTTTCAATATGACACCGGTGGGCCCAGCCCGAATTTTTCACTGCCGAGGGCGTCTTCTGTGGCCGTGGGCAAAAGCCAGACCGGCCCAACGCCCCATATCCAGCCTCTGCTGGTCCCATCCTTGGGTGAGAAAAACTGGCTGGCGACAATGTCCCCAAGTCCCGTTTCTCCCTGTCCGGATGCGGGAATATCATTCTGATCCACCACCGGCACGATGGTGCTGGTGATAAGGTTCCAGTTTCCACCCATGAAAAACGGGATGACCGGCTGAATATTGATCCGCCACTGCGAACCTTCATCAGCTGGACCGATGTTTTCGTCGTAGTTGGCCTGGATCGGCACGCTGATCAGGCTGGCACCCTGTGGTTAGATGACAACCCCCGGGATCGCCGGGGGATGGATTACTAAAGCCTAATTTCCGGTGGGAAGCGGAATATTGACGCCTTCCTTCTCGAGCTGCTCGCGGATGTGCTGGAAGCGGAAATAGGAGCTGAGCGTGATCGGGCCCGCGTAAGCTGCACTCTGCAAAGGCCGGGGCGGGTACTTCACGTAGGTTTCCATCTTCTTCTTGATCGCCTCGCTGATCGTCACCAGTGTCCAGGTTCGCTCTGTGTAGTTGTTCATGAAAATATCGTAGCGCTCCTGCGGATCCTGCCATAGGTCGAAGACCTGAGGCACTGTGGCAACATACGACTCCGGACCCTTCCAGCCAAGATTAGTATCCACGGCAAGGCCGCCAGTTGCCTGACCGTTGTCGCCGCGCAGGTTGAACACGGCCTTGTAGTTCCCGACACGGGCCGCACCGGGCGACAGCTCATTCTCGGTATAGTAGAACCACTCGGTCCGCTCACTCTCGCCGGTTCCGAACAGGACGGGCGACATGTCGTAGCTATCGAAGATGATGGGCTTACCTTCACGGTCATTCTCCGGCAGTTTAATACCGGCAACGGAGGCAAATGTGGCCATAAGGTCAAGACCGCCGAGTATGTCGTGGCTTTCTGTGCCAGCCTGAACCTTGCCCGGCATCCAGGCAATCGCAGGAACCCGGTTCCCCCCCTCACGCACTGTGCCCTTGGTACCACGGAATGGTGTGTAGCCAGCGTCTGGATACACATCCTGCCACGCACCATTGTCGGTAGTGTAGAAAACCATCGTATTCTTGTCGAGACCAAGCTCACGAATCTTATCCATGATCCGTCCGATTCTGGCGTCCAGTTCCACTACCGAATCCGCATACTTGCTCTTCGAGAGAGATTTGTGTTCGTAGTCAGGGTGCGGCATGTTCGGCTGGTGCACCTTCATGAAATTGATGCTCATAAAGAACGGAGTATCTGACTTCGATGCTTTGTCGAGATAGTCGATAGACGCCTTCTCCACGTAGCCGTCGAAGTAAGGAATCCCAACCACGCCATTCGGGTAATCAGCAGTGCTTGCATCAGGTGTATCGACGTACTGGCCGTTGATCGCGAATTCCTCAAACGGCTTCTCGCCTACATTGCCTGACAAAGCACCCTTAGTCACCTTCTTGAACATGGCGCGCAATTCGGGGCTCATGTCAGGGAACCACGTCGGGTCCGCATAGGTGTATGCGTTGAGGTGGTAGAGGCCGGCATACTTCATCTCGTCGTAGCCCTGCGCGTTGGGTAGCGCGTAGTCGTCCTCACCGAGGTGCCATTTGCCAGTGAAGAAGGTGTTATAACCTGCGGTCTTCAGCACCGAGGCCAGAGTCCACTCGGCGGCGGGCAGTCCACCGCCCTGCCCCTGAAAGGCCACTGTAGTCATGCCGCTACGGTTCGGGATACGACCGGTCTGCATCGCTGCACGACCGGGCGTGCAGCTCGGTTGAGCGTAGAATGTAAACAGCGTCGCCCCCTCGCTCGCCATCCGGTCGATATTCGGCGTAGGCATGCCGCGCCCTTCACCACCACCATAGGGGCCGAGATCACCATAGCCGGTATCATCAAACACGATGAGTATGATATTGGGTTTGCTGTCAGCGGCCTCTAAGGGTGAGACCGTCCAGGCCAGCGCTGTGCAACAGGCAACAAGCCATAACAAAAAAGTTCTTGTTGATGATATTCTCATCTTTTTCCTCCTCTTCGTAAAGTTCTTTAATTTAGACCTCAAATTCCGTCGACTGTCCAACCGCGGTAATGATAACTTCCGGCGGTTTACGCATGAGCCCTCCGGCTCCCATTAAAACTGTAAAAAGATCTGAGTCAAGGTGGGCAACAGAGTCTTTTTGGGTGGACCACTCTTCAATAAACAGAAGCTCATTGTCATCCTCGACATTCTGGAAAACGACTGCCTTCAGACAGCCGCTTTCATTTCGAACCTGTTCAGCGATCGAGCTGAGAGTTTGCAATAGCTCTCTGCGTTTTACAGGCAACACTTTCATCTTGATTAGAATGACAACCAATTGGATCCTCTGCCAATTGATAATCTTTGAATAAGTTGAAACCGGGGAATTAGAGACATGAACTGCTATCTTCATTTGCAGTATTCATACCTGATTCGATTGTTTGATCTATTATTATTGTTTGTTGCAGAATTTGTAAAAGATAAATCGCAGGAAAGAGCTTTGGGGCGCTTTGGGAGGCGCCCAGTTTCCCCGCGTAATATCAAGGATCTGTTAAATATCGCGGAATGGTACACCTTGCGTTTGCGGTCAGTAGGCTCAAAATCGCCAATTTTGCCGCCCCCAAAAATCTTCTGTTACGTAATTTCAAGCAATTAGTAACTACCACATCTCGTGTCGAGCTCAAAACGTGTAGGCACACGAATTGTGGTTTATTGCTTGACTAGGTTGAGCTAAAATGATATATGCGTAAGCATGTATCTCAGAACCACCAAACGCACCAACAAAGACGGCTCCACCGTCGAATATCTGCAGCTGGCACATAACGAGCGCCATCCGGTCACACGGAAGCCAGTCGCCAGGATCATCCATAACTTCGGCAGAGCTGACCAGCTCGATCGTCAGGAGCTCGTTCGGCTGTGTACCTCGATCGCCCGAGTCTGCGGCGTGCAGATCACCGATCCTTTCGCTCAAGACAGCATTTTGACGACAACTCCGGGGAGTTGTCTGCCCGCTGATATGAAGATCAAGCAGACCTTCTCTCTTGGTTGTGTCTGGGTGATCGAAGCACTCTGGGAACGGCTCGGGCTGAAGAAAACGCTTGCCGCCATTGAACAAACAACGGGGGCCACGGTTCCCTATGAACGAGCATTGTTGGCCATGGTGGCAAACCGGTTGTCCGATCCCGAGTCCAAGCTCGGTGTCTGGGACCGTTGGCTTTCCTCCGTCTACCTGCCGTCCTGCGCATCGCTCAAGCTGCGGCAGCTGTACGAAGCCATGGACTTGCTCCACGATCATGCCGAAGCGGTAGAGAAAGCCGTCTTCTTCAGCACGGCCAATCTGTTCAACCTGGAGGTGGATCTGATCTTCTACGATACCACCACCGCCTCCTTCCATATTGACGCTGAAGATGAACCCGATCCTGCAGAAGGCAGTGCTGCCTTGCGTAAGTTCGGGCACAGCAAGGAAGGGACCTGGTCGCCACAGGTAGTGATTGCTCTGGCCGTCACGCGCGACGGCATTCCGGTGCGCAGTTGGGTCTTCCCCGGTAATACCGCCGATGTCAGCACCGTGGAACAGATCCGCGCCGATCTGCGCGGCTGGAACATGGGCCGGGCGATGTTCGTTGCCGATTCCGGTATGAACTCCGCTGACAACCGAGCCGAGTTGGCCCGGGCCTGCGGCAAGTATCTGCTGGCCTGCCGAATGGCCACTGCCTCCGAGATCAAAAGGGAGGTACTGAGCAAACGCGGCCGCTATACGGTCTTCCGAGACAACCTTCAAGCCAAGGAAGTGATCGTTGGTGACGGTGAGCGTCGTCGGCGCTACATCCTGTGTTACAACCCTAAAGAGGCCAAGCGGCAGGCAGCACACCGGCAGATGATCGTCGACCTGCTGGAAGCTGAACTCGCCAGGCACAAGGACCAATCGACTTCGGCTCAGTGGGCAATCGAACTGCTCGCCTCCCGTCGCTTCAAGCGCTATCTGCGCACCACCAAATCCGGGCTGCTGCGTATCGATCGACAGGCCGTTCGTGATGCCGCCACCTATGACGGTAAATGGGTGATTGAAACCAACGACGACACCATCACTCTGGAAGATGCCGCCTGCGGTTACAAGGGCCTGATGGTCATCGAGCGCTGCTTCCGTTCGCTCAAGCGAACCCAGATCCGGCTGACTCCGATGTATCACTGGGCTCCTCGGCGCATCGAGAGCCATGTGAAAATCTGTGTGCTGGCGCTGCTCATCGAGCGGGTTGCCGAACTGGCGTGTAGCAAATCGTGGCATCAGATTCAGCGGTCGCTGGACACACTCCAGGTGACAGAATTTTTTGATTTAAAATATCGTGTGCTCATGCGCAACGAGCTCTCGAATGAAGCGAGAAACATATTAAAATCATTAGACATAAACCCTCCCAAGCGGATCCTCCACCTAGAAGAAACGGCCTGAGATTTGTAGACACACGCCTCATTTTGCTATTCCTCGCAAAGGCAGTGGCCCCGCGGTATTACGCCGATTCATAAACTTACTGACCGCAAACCCAAGTACACCTGAAATGATCGAACTCTGGGTGTGGCAAGAGTCGAATATTACGGTTTAAGTAACGGTTCACCAGCACTCCACATTAGTCCAATCAGGCCCCTCGCATAATTAATTATAGATCAGGAGTCCGTTTGAACCAATCTGGAGTAATTGACTTAGCGGTTACACTCATCAGG
>JAZBPM010000306.1:0-3003 GCA_036351615.1 Desulfofustis sp. | reverse complement strand
TTCGCCGACCTGCCGGACGCTCAGGCCGATCAGGCCATGCGGGTCAAGCCGGTCGCCGGAGTCCACCATCTGATCGGCGGGCAGCAGAACGCCCATACCGGCGGTCAGATCGGCTTCGTTACGATTGTCAATGGTCGCAAGTTTCAGGATGACCAGTCGCTGGTGGCAGCGCACACCGGCGACATCGAGCAGCGCGGTCATCCGGCCGTCCGTCGCTACGAGGGCGACGCGGCTGAATTGTCTGAATTGCTCGGGGGTGCAGGATTGCGGGGCGACTTTCAATTCACCTTTCAATCCGTGCGCCCTGTTCACTTTCCCGACCAGCCGGAAGGCTTCGGTGGGGAAATTATACATCATGGGCATGGCGGCGGGCGCCTCACTCCATGATGTCGAGCCTGGTCTTCCGGCTCTGACCGGTCGCGGTCGCCGACAGCAGCGCTCGCATGGCCCGGGCCGTCCGTCCCTGTTTGCCGATCACCTTGCCGAGGTCTGCTCGGGCGACCGTCAGTTCGATGGTCAGACCGTCCTCGGTCTCCTGCTCGTTGACGACGACCTGGTCGGGGTGGTCGACGAGCGATTCGGCAATATGGGCGATCAGATCCTTCATGCCCGCACTCAACCGGCGACAGCGGCCTTTTTGATCAAGCTCTTCACGGTTGTGGTCGGCAGGGCGCCCTTACCGAGCCAGTCCTGCAATTTCTCGCTGTTGATGGTGATCCCTGCGGGATCCTGCAGCGGGTCGTAGGTGCCGAGAATGTCGAGAAATTTGCCGTCGCGTGAGGCTTCGCTGTCGGCAACGACGATGCGGTAAAACGGCTTTTTCTTGCGGCCCAGTCTGGTTAAGCGAATTCTAACTGCCATGGGTGAGTTCTCCTTTTCTGCAAAAAGGCGCCATCGGGCGTCCTGACGTGCGGGTTATTCGTTGGTGGTTCGGTTATCGTCTCATTCCTTTCGGAACCTTTCTTCGTTTCATGCCGGTCATCGCGCCCGGTTTACCACGCATCTTCTTGAGCATTTTCAGCATTTCCGTATAGCTCTTCAAGACACGGTTGACCTCGGCTACCGAGGTGCCGGAGCCGGCGGCGATGCGCTGCCGGCGGCTGGCGTCGATGATCCGGTGATTGGTCCGTTCCTTGCGGGTCATGGAGCGGATGATCGCTTCGGTCTTGACCAGTTCCTTCTCGTTTGGCTGCGGGGCGTCTTTGATCTGGCGCAATTTGTTGATACCCGGCACCATCGACATGATCTGCTCGAGCGAGCCCATCTTCTTGATCTGCTGGATCTGGTCGAGAAAATCTTCCAGCGTGAACTCGCTGCGCTTCAGCTTGCGGGCGATACGGTCGGCTTCCTGCTTGTCGACGACGGCTTCGGCTTTCTCGATCAAGGTCAGGACGTCGCCCATGCCGAGGATGCGGGAAGCGGTCCGATCGGGGTGGAAGGTCTCCAGCGCATCAAGACCCTCGCCGGTGCCCACGTACATGATCGGCTTGCCGGTGACCCGCTTGATCGACAGCGCAGCGCCGCCGCGGGCATCGCCTTCCATTTTGGTCAGGACGACGCCGGTTATCTCCAGGTTCTTGTTGAAGGTATCGGCGACGGTGACGGCATCCTGGCCGGTCATCGCGTCGGCGACGAAGAGGATCTCCGAGAGATCGACGGCGGTCTGGATCTCTTGCAACTCACCCATCAGCTGCTCATCGATATGCAACCGGCCGGCGGTGTCGATGATCAGCGTGTCGTAATTGTTCTCGCGGGCTGCGGCGACGGCCCGGCGACAGATGTCAACCGGTTTGGTGTCGGCGGTCGACGGGTGTACCGGCACGCCGATACGATCACCGAGAATCTGCAATTGCTCGATGGCTGCCGGCCGGTAGATATCTGCCGGAACCAGATAGGGCTTTCGTCCCTTGTCCTTGAATTGGGCGGCGAGTTTGCCGGCGGTGGTAGTTTTACCGGAGCCCTGCAGGCCGGCCATCATGATGGTTACCGGTTGCCGGCCGTCGAATTTGATCTGCTCGGTACTGCCGCCGAGTAATTCGACCAGTTCGTCGCGAACGATCTTGATGACCTGCTGGCCCGGAGACAGTTTCTGGGAGACTTCCCGGCCGAGGGCCTTGGCGGAGACCGTATCGACGAAATCACGGGCAACCTGGTAGTTGACATCGGCTTCGAGCAGGGCCATGCGCACTTCGCGCATCGCCTCGGCGATGTGCTCTTCGGTGAGAACGCCGTGGCCGCGGAGTTTCTTGAAAACTGCTTCGAGCCGATCTGTCAGATTTTCAAACATAAGAAACGGGCATACCTCTGCGCACGTTGGGCTGGTATGATAACAATCTGTATTTACGCTTATTCCAGGCAAAAGCCGAGAATGCTGTACTCAAAAGAGATCAAAAATACTTCGAAAGTTTACAGAAGTCAAGGATGGAACGGGAAGGGGCTGAAAAGATCGTCAGTCGCCCCCGGACCTGGGAGCGGGCCCGGCTTGCCAACGGTGAAATGCGAGGTGGTCCTTGCGCGCGAGATCGGCTGCACTTACCGTGATGATAACAACTCTTATTGTTGAGGAGAAGACGGCCATGGCCTACCAACAGCAATCGATCGAAGACCACCGGATCAGCAGCGAGCCGTTTTACCTGCCGCTCGGTGAAGAAGTGTCCATAGCCCTCGCCGCCGCAGCGCGTCGGCTGCCGCTGCTACTCAAGGGCCCGACCGGCTGCGGCAAGACGAGGTTCATGCGCTACCTGGCCTGGCGGCTGCAGCGGCCGCTGATCACCGTCTCCTGCCATGACGACCTGTCGACCTCCGATCTGGTTGGCAGGTATCTGATCAAGGGGGACGATACGGTCTGGCTTGACGGCCCGTTGACCCGGGCGGTCCGTGTCGGCGGAATCTGTTACCTCGATGAAATTGTCGAGGCCCGAAAGGACACGACGGTGGTCATTCACCCGCTGACCGACCACCGGCGCACGCTGCCGCTGGACAAGAAGGGCGAGTTGATCCGTG
>JAZBPM010000305.1:0-11435 GCA_036351615.1 Desulfofustis sp. | reverse complement strand
GGAATTGCCGAGCAAGATAATACAGCCAAGCAGAGCCATCAGTGTCGCCAGATACCACTGGCCGGTCGGTCGCCTCTTCATGAACAACGTGTCGAGGGCTCCTGCGAACACCGGCGCAGAACCGATGCCGACCATGGTCCCGACGGCAACCCCGGTCAGCGCTACCCCCCAGAAAAAACAGAGCTGATAGAGCGCCACGAACAGGCCGCCGCCGACAGCGAGCCATACCGGCATGGCGGCCAACGACGGACCGTTGCGCATCAGGCTGACCAACGCCAGGGCAACTCCGCCGACCAGGAGACGCAGCGCGCCGATGATCTGCGGTGTGCTTTCGATCGGTGCCAGTGCCTGCGCCGTACCGGTTGTCCCCCATAAGACAGCAGCGGCAACAATGGAAATCATGCCGACGACAGTAGGTGATATAGGCAAAATTACGGTATCCTTAACAATAAATGATTCGTTGGCCGCGTGTGCCGTGCTGCACCCCGCCTCTCTATTCCTCGTTTCTCCGTTCTCGGAAGGTGTAAAGCAGCGGAGCAGCCGGTTCGGATTGTATTCATGATATAACGGTTTTCCGCAAGAGCAAAGAGCGTTTATCGATTCCTATCGACAGCCAGATGCTGGACGGACTATTCTGCATCCGAGCCCGGAATCGAGTTGTACCGGCGGGGCGCTCGGGGGGCGCTTCTCTGCTCAGCTGCAAAAATCGTTTTTCTCCGCGAAGAACTGCCGACCTTGTCGGCCGCGCAGCCGATTTTCATTGTTCGTTGTGACTCCCTGTCATGGAGAAAGTGAAAAAATCTCGCTGAAGGGGCTCTTGAAAATGTTCGGAAAAACGGGCAGGATCTTGCGGCAATGGCTATTTTCTAGTAAAAAGTGGTCCCCTGTATCGCCAGCTTGCCTGCAAAAGCTGACGTGAGCGTTGCGGTTTGCCTCCCGAGTTCAGGGGAGCTTGAAAAATTCGGGATTCCGTGCTGCAGGCAGAAAGGCGATAGTGCGAGAAGACCTTGTTCTCGCGTAACGCAGAGCTTGGGCAGAAGCGCCATACATCGTGGCTCATTATTGCTGCCCGCTGTTCACCTCAGAGAGTTTGAGCGATGTCCGATATAAAAGACCACCTGGCCGCCTACCATCCCCCGACCATTTCCATCCCCCCTCATCCCCAGTGGCCGGAACTGACTCCCGAAGAAGAGCGGGCGCTGAAAGAGCGCATCACGACATTGCTCAAAGAACAGAACGGGGTGTTGGTCGCCCACTACTATACCGATGCACGTCTTCAGGATCTGGCCGAAGAGACCGGGGGCTGCGTCGCCGACTCCCTGGAGATGGCCCGCTTCGGCAGTGAGCATCCGGCCGACACCCTGGTCGTCGCCGGAGTTCGCTTCATGGGCGAGACGGCCAAGATCCTGAGCAACGAGAAGCGCGTTCTGATGCCGGACCTGAACGCCACCTGCTCACTTGACGAAAACTGCCCAATCGAGGACTTCAACCGCTTCTGCGACAGTTATCCCGAGCACACCGTGGTCGTCTACGCCAATACCAGCGCCGAGGTCAAAGCCCGATCCGATTGGGTGGTCACCTCGGGAATCGCCCTGCCGATCGTCAAACATCTGGCCGCACAAGGCAACAAGATTATCTGGGCCCCGGACCGCTACCTGGGCAGCTACGTCCAGAGGGAAACCGGTGCCGACATGGTCCTCTGGCCGGGATCCTGCATCGTCCATGAAGAATTTCGCTCAGTCGCATTGCAGCGCCTCCGCCGGCTCCACCCGGAAGCGGCAATTCTCGTTCATCCCGAATCGCCGGAGGCGGTCATCGCCCAGGCCGATGTCATCGGCTCCACCACCGCTCTGATCAAGGCGGCGGCAACGTTGCCCAACGACACCTTCATCGTCGCCACCGACAAAAGAATTTTCAACAAGATGCGGCAACTGGCCCCCGGCAAACGTTTGTTGGAGGCACCGACCGAAGGGGAAGGCGCCACCTGCCAGAGTTGCGCCCGCTGCCCGTGGATGGGCATGAATTCCCTGCAGAGTCTGCTCACAGTACTGGAAACCGGCACCAATGAAATCAAGGTGTCAGCCGATCTTGCCGCCCGGGCGCGGATTCCGATTCAGCGCATGCTCGATTTCGCGCGGCAGCTCAAGGCTCACTAACGGGAAGCGGTATCTTCAGCCCGACCCGCTCGATGATCTCGGCGGCGACCAGGGAAACGGGACGACCGGTCACATCGATCTGCAGATCGGCAACCTGCCGGTAGAGCTGTCGCCGCCGGTCGTAGAGACGGCGCGCCTGGTCCAGGTCCTGCAAAAGCGGCCGCTTTTTAATCTTCTGTCTGGCCCGCGGATGACTTTTAACCGCCGCAATAATCGCGTCAAATTCGCTGTGCAGATGGACGATCGTGCCGATCCTGCCGACGTCGGCGACTGCCGCAAAACCGCCACCGGTAGAGACGATCGTCGCGCTGACGCACTCGGTAAGCCATCGCGCCACCCGCCCTTCCAGCGCACGGAAATGCGGCTCGCCATGGGTCGCAAAGATATCGGCAATGTTCATCTTTACCAGCGATTCGATCAAATCGTCGCTGTCGACGGCAAAACGACCGGTCTGCCTGGCCAGTTCCCGGGCGGTACGCCCCTTGCCGACGGCCATGAAGCCGATCAGTACTATGTTATCAGCCATACTCCTCCGCTTTTTTGAATCTTTTTACTCCCCGTTGATCCAGCAACGATAGTCGCCTGCCAGCATAGGCCAGGAAAAGCGTTCGGTCAACGCGCGGCCTCGCTGTGCTCCCAGCCTGCGACGGGCCAGCACTGCTGCTTTCAGGTGATGATATAGGCCACCGTCCGGGTAGAGATAGGTGTCGGCAAAGAGTTCGGGATAGGCCAAACGATTCGGCAGGACCGGCAGGCAACCGGCTCGAACCGCTTCGATCACGGCCAACCCGAAGAATTCATGATGGGCGGTGGAGACGACGATATCGCCCTGGGCGAGCAGCGCCAGGTAGTCCTTTCTCTCAGGCAGATAACCGAAATGGATGATCTGTTGTCCGAGTTCCCGGCGCGCCCGAGCAAAGCATGGCGGCACATCGCGAAACTGCTGACCGAGTATGCAACAGCGAAAGGCTATCCCGTCCCGGTGCAAGGTGTTCAAAACCGCGAAAAATTCATCCGGGTTTTTATCATGCTCCCAGCGATGGTTCCAGATAATCAGCGGCGTCTCTCCACACCGGACGGTGGCGGTCGACACCGTATCGATTTCATCGAAATGTATGCCGGGATAGAGGACCCGGCCCTTCTCCTCCAGCGCTGCCAATTCGTCGGCAAGATCGATATCGACGGCCTTCTCGACATAGCGCCGACTGTTCTGGAAAAAGCCCTGACGATTATAGTGCGAGTTGAAGGCAACACCGTCGGCAGCCAGCGCGGTGGTAAAGTTGATAGCGGTAAACTGGTGATTGGTCCTTTTCGGCTGGCGTCCCGGATATTGAAATTGATTTTCATGGTAATAGGCAAGAAACCGGCAGTCCGGTCGCCAACCGGGCAGCCCGGCGACCAGGGCCCGGAACACCGCCAGATCGGTGAAGGTCGATGCCAGAACCGCATCAAATGCCCGTTCTCGCACTGGTAATTCTTTTATCCGGGCGGCAAACCACGGAGCGGAAAGCTGCATCCGCATTTTCCATTTCCGCGCCGGCAGATGAAGCAGGACAAAGCGATCCGGCAGACAGGTTGTCAACCCGTCGAGAAACAGGCGATGTGATCCGCCATAATATGGTTCAAGCAGAAGGATCTTTTTTTCGGGCATGTCTTCGGTGTGCTGTCCGCAACCGTTTGGCAAACGGGACGGCCGAGGTGATAGCAAAACCGCAACCGGGTGGCAGGACGCCGCCGCAGAGCACGAGCGAGGTGGTGGGAAACGATTTGCAGATCGCCGGACGGTTTTCATAGTCACCGCACCGGCCGTCATCCTGGAGTGAGGTACAGCTCAGCTGCACGAGTCCCTGATCATCGACGCCGCTGACCACAAAACGTTGGTAGTCGGGATGGTCACTCCGGACTCGTTCGAATTGTTCCGGCGAGTCCAGCCACCTGCCGTCGACGCGCAGATTTATGCGCTCACAGCATGACCCACAGCAACGGCAGCCACCGGTGCGTACCAATTTCCGCCCGCAGAGACGAAGCAAAAAAAGGGTCACGCCACCGGAAAGAAACTCTTTGCCGACTGCCAGCAGCCTGCTTATCTTTGAACGCTCACCAGGCGATCCCATACTCTCCGCATTACTTGTCCAGCCACCGGGTCAGCGCACCTGGACCGTTCGTTCCCGGAGCATACCGTTGCCGACGATATGGTCCCACAGCAGGTCGGCACTGCGCGTCTTTGAGGTGTGCGGCAATTCCGTCACCCCGTCGTTATCGATCAGAATCAGACGATTGGCGTCTGTCTCAAAGCCACAATGGGCGCTACCGATATCGTTGACGGCAATCAGATCGAGGTTTTTCTTCGCCAGTTTTCTGCGCCCTTCCTGCTCGAAGTTGGAACTCTCTGCGGCAAAACCTACCAGCAGCTGCTGTCGCGGGTCACGAAGCGTTCCCAATTCCAATAAAATATCGGGGTTCGGCTCGAGGCGGAGCACCGGCGCGCCTTGATCTTTTTTGATCTTTTCCCGATACTCGTCGGCGCTGCGGAAATCCGACACGGCGGCCGCCTTGACGATCACCGAGGCCTCTCGATAATGGGCCAGCACCGCTTCGTGCATCTGTCGTGCCGTCGATACCTGGACCAGCCGCACCCCGGCCGGCGGGCTCAAGTGGGTCGGCCCGCTGACCAGGATCACCTCCGCACCGCGACGAAAGGCGGTACGAGCAAGGGCGTAGCCCATCTTGCCGGAAGAACGGTTACTGAGGAAACGGGCCGGATCGTAGGGTTCGCGCGTCGGTCCGGCGGTGACCAATACAACCTGGCCGGCCAGGTCCTGAACGGCAAGCTCTCGCAGCACATATTCCTCGACCACATCCCACTCGGGCAAACGTCCGCTGCCCTGTTCGCCGCAGGCCATCACTCCGCTCTCCGGGTCGATCACCAGGTAACCCAGCTGCTGCAGCGCAGCGATGTTTTGCCTGGTGGCGGGATGCTCGTACATCTTCACGTTCATCGCCGGACAGACGATGACCGGAACCGTTGCGGCAAGGATCGTCGTCGACAGCAAGTCATCGGCCATCCCGTGCGCCAGGCGGGCGATGGTCTGGGCGGTTGCCGGTGCCACCAGGATACAATCCGCTTCACGGGCCAGACCGATGTGAGAGATCGAGCCGCTCTGTTCCTCGGCGAACATATCGCCATAGACCCGGCGTCCGGACAGAGAGGCAAAGGTCAGCGGAGAGATGAATTGTCGGGCCGAATCGGTCATAATGACGTCGACCAGCGCCTCTTCTTTGCTCAAGGTGCTGACCCAGCCGGCGACCTTGAAGGCGGCGATACTGCCGGTCACTCCGACGACAATGCGTTTCCCGGCGAAACTGGTGTGCATGAAGGCCTCAGTGGCGAACCGGGCGCCTGATAACGCTCAGGCGCCCGGCCGCAAAAGAAAAGAGGGTGGATCAGTCCCTGGCGCCGCCGAAAAAGCGCAACAACATCAGGAACAGATTGATAAAATCGAGATAGAGGGCCAGTGCGCCCATGATCGACCCTTTGACAATGGCCTCCTGTCCCTGGCTCATGATCCCTTCCTCGCCCATGCGTTTGATCTTCTGCACGTCATAGGCCGTGAGCCCGGTAAAGATCAGAACGCCGATCATCGATGTGACCCAGTAGACCGCCGGGCTCTGCAGGAAAATATTGACGACCATCGCGATGATGATACCGATTAAGCCCATGAACAGAAACGACCCCCAACCGGACAAATCACGTTTGGTGACCAGTCCGTAAACGGCCATGGCCCCGAACATACCAGCGGTGATCAGGAAGGTGCCGGCAATTGACGATCCGGTATACCTGAGAAACAAGGTCGAGAAAAACAGTCCGTTGAGCACCGCGTAGCCGACAAACAGTGCGGAAGCAGTCCCGGCCTGAATCTTGTTGATCCGGGCCGACAGGAAAAAGACCAGGCCAATGGTGCCGATAGCCAGCACGATGAACAGCGGCGACCGGGAAATGGTCACCGCCAGTCCGGTAGCGGCGGTCGCGTAGGCAACCAGGCCGGTGATACCGAGTCCGACCGCCATCCAGTTAAAGACCTTGGCAAGAAAGATCGAGGCCGCATCCTGCCTGACCTGGGAAATACTGATCGGTGCTGCTTTGCTTTCCATAGGAAACTCCTTTTTTACGTTCATTTATGGTGAGATAGTCGGTTATATCATAGGCATTCTTACGGCTCTGGCAAGATCGGCCGGTATTCCGGCGCTCTCGATCGATGCACCATCCAGCGCGGTCAGTAGGCACCGTTGCCGCGAAACATGATGTACACGGTCCGGATAATGATCCGGATGTCGGTCCACAACGAGTAATTGAGAATATACCAGTCGTCAAGGTCTACCCGCTGCTGGTAATCATCGATATCGGAACGTTTGCTGACCTGCCAGGGTCCGGTGATCCCCGGTTTCATCGAGCAATAGCGCCCGGCGCTTTCCTTGTAATACTCCTGCAACTCACCACCGACGATCGGCCGGGCCCCGACGACGCTCATATCGCCGCGAAGCACGTTGAAAAATTGCGGCAGCTCGTCAAGGCTGGTACGGCGGAGCACCCTGCCGATTCTGGTGATCCGGGGATCGTTTTTCAGTTTATAGGTCTGCAGCCATTGAGCCCGGAGGTGCGGGTCTCCGGCGAGCAGTTCCGCCAGTTCCTTATCGGCCCCGACGCGCATGGTCCGGAACTTCAGACACTTGAACTCCTTACCGGCGGCGGTGATCCGCTTGTGCCGATAGATGACCGGGCCACGATCCTCGATCTTGATCAGTGCTGCAATGATCGCCATCAACGGCAACGTGGCGATCACGACCAGCAGCGAAAAGATCACATCAAAGCTCCGTTTCCATTCGGTATGCGGATTGAAATTGAGAATCAGCATTTTGCCGAGCGATTGCAGTTCGGCATGGTGCAGGCCATACAGATAAAGATCCGGCACCAGGTAGATGCGGGCGCCAAGCGAACGGCATTCGCGCAGAATGGTGAATATCTTGCGTTCGGCCCGCATCGGCAAGGCGATATAGACATAATCGATATCGTTTTTGGTCAGGTAATCGGAGAGCCTGGAAATATCGCCGAGCACCGGCTTGCCCATGGCGGTCAACTCCGGTTCTGCGGCAACCTTGTCGTCAAAGAAGCCCATGATCTCGATACCGGCCCAGGGAATGGTTTCCAACTCTTTAGCCAGGCTGATACCCAGATCACCCGCTCCGACAATAACCGCCCGGCGGATATTTCTGCCCCGCCGCCGATAGTACCGAAGGATCCGGCGGGCCGTCATATGAAGGAAGAACAGCAGCACCGGGGTGGTGATCGACCAAATCAGAAACACCACACGGGAGTAGGCAATCGAGATCTTGAAGATGAAGAAATAGAAGAGCAGCACGCCGATAACCGTCGCCCACGCCTTGATAATTACGTAGAATTCAAGATAGAACTTCCAGCCTCGCCACGATCGATAGAGTTGAAATGACTGAAAGAAAAACAGGCACAGGACGAACGTAATGATCGCCAGACGGGTATAGTAAACGCTCCAGGGCACCCGGTACCAGTTTACCAGCGCCCAGAGATAGCCGACCACCAGCAGGCAGTCCACCAGGTGCAGGAGCCTGGCCATCAGGGAGCTCTGCTCGCGCAGATTGGTTGAAATCATCTATCGTATCTCTGTTGCGGTCTCGCAGATCCCGTTGGACCTGTCAGTCAATGGCGCAACGGCTCCACCAGTTCCGATTCAGGCTCAGCCTGATCGCTACGCCGCGCGGCAGCAGGCGGAAACGTCGTCCCATTTGATAGCCGACCCATTTCAGGGCAACTCTTACCATAAATTCCGCGAGGGCACTATAGCTTCGGCGACCGCCAAGAGAGATAATTCCCGATTTAATGTAGCGCATCCCGCGGCCACCGGCCCCGCCGTAGGTCGTCAACAGCCAGTTTTCGGTTTCATGTAACACACCGATATCGAAATAGCGGCGGAACTCGTCTTGCCGTGATTGATTATGCGAGTGATAAACGGCGGCATCGGCTGCATAGGCAATCTTGTAACCGCTCATCAGCATCCGGCCGGCAACCCAGGTGTCCTCGCCGAAAATCAGTCCATTCGGGAAAAAGTCGGTTTCGGCAAGCATGCTGCGCCGGTAAGCGGCACAGGAGTTGGAGGCAAAAATCACCGCCAGTCCGAGCTGCGTTCGATCGTTGAAGTCCCTGAGCGCCGGCTCCGGCGGATAGTTGAAGCGGCGCAAATGGGCGGCCAGCTCATCGGCACCAAAAGCCGGCAACTGCCGGCCGTAGCTCATGGCTACGTCAGGGTGGCGCAGCAGTGGTGCAACCAAGTTTTCGATCAACGCCCGATCAGCCGGCAGCACGTCCTGGGTAAAATAGACCAGTACCTCGCCATGTGTCATCTTCGCCCCGAGACTGCGCGTGGCGCCGTGATCGAAATCGCCGGCGCCAATACGGTGCACGACTGCCCCGTATGCTTCGGCAACGGCGACGCTGTCATCATCGGAGGCGGAATCAATGACCAGGACCTCGTCGGGCCGACGCGTCTGGATGCGCAGCGCGGCAAGCAATTCCCGCAGCGTCGCAGCGCCGTTTTTGGTCGGGATGATCACCGAGATCGTCGCCGTTGCCGAACGGTCCTGTTGTCGTGTGTCGTCGGTCATGGTCAGCGTGCCGAAAATCAGAGGTCTGCCGCCCGGACGAGCAGATATTTGGCGAGCGCCCAGGCAATATAGGGTGATCGATGCTTGACGGTCAATCGCACTTCGTTTCTGGCCGCCATAAGACGTACACCACGGCTCATCTTCTTGCGGTCCGCAGACCAGCCCCGGCAGTGGAATACCGTCAAGGTCGGCTCGTAACGACACTGCCAACCTCGCCGGCGAATCCGGAGACAGAGATCGATATCCTCCTTGTAGAGGAAAAAATCTTCATCGAAGAGCTGCGGCAGTTCGGGTTCCACAGCCCGGCGGCGACAAAAGAGAAAAGCCCCGCACAACGCCGGCACCGTTTGCGCACTGCGATAGTTCGCACCGTCGGGCTGTCCCTGGCCGCGATCATACCACCTGCCGTACCAGCTACGAAAGATGCCGGTCGAATCGAGGCGTCCGGTCGGTGTATCCAGGTCGCTGTCATACCCTGTCAACCGGCCGCCGACGATACCTACCCTATCGTTTTCGGCCATGATGACCGCGGCTGCGGCGAGAACGCCGGGCTCCATGAATGCATCGGGGTTGAGAAAAAGCAGGTAGCGCGAAGCGGACGATGCCAAAGAGACGCCGAGATTGTTTGCTGCGGCAAAACCGATATTGTCGGCATAATGCAGTTGTACATCGTGACGTTCCAGACGCCGAAGATAGCTGCTTTCTTGTGAACCGCTGTCGACGATAACGACCTGCTCCGGCCGTGCGGTCTGGGCCCGGATGGCAGCCAGGCAGCGGCCGATCACCGGCTGTGAGTCGTGCGTGACGATAATCGTCGTCACCGGGCAGATATGGGCGGCTGGTTGATCACTCATCAGCAGAATATCCGCAGGTACCAGTGCAGGGCCAGATTCCCTTTTCCCTGCTGCGCTCGCCGGGCCATGATCGATGCAACGACCTGTCGCTCCGACTCGATGATCCGGCGGGCCAATTCGCGATCGCTCAGCCGAACCACGTCCGCCGGACCGCCGCGTCGCCGGATCATAACCGGCAGTTTGATGGCCGCCTGACACAGCCCCTGCAGATAGGCGACAAATTGGTGTTTCTTGATCACGAACAGCAGCCAGAACAGCTGGTAGACCAGCATCGCCGGCAAGAACCTGAGCAGCAGCGCCGGCGAATAGTTCTTGGCGATGACGAAGATGTTGTTCCTGGTGGAAAGTCGCACGACGAAGCTGTTGATCTTCGAACCTGACGTGGCGCTGCCAATATGATAGACGACGGCCTCCGGCAGATAGCGACAGCGTACCCCGGCCCGGACCGCCCTGATGTTGATATCGACATCCTCGAGATAGGCGAAGAAATCCTCGTCGAACAAACCGATTCGCGCAAAAATGCTCCTCCGGTACAGCGCGGCGCCGGCACAGGCACCGAACACGTCGCGGCTTAGCGCATACTCCGGACCGTCGTTTTCCATCGTTCCCAATCGATAGCCGACCCCTCCGCGAAGTACCCCGTCTCCCGCTCCGTCGAGCACCTCTCGCCGCTCGAAGGCACACATTTTCAGCGCAAACATCTCCACGTCCTCATGCCGCCGGCACCGATCGAGAAGCGCTTGGAGGCAGTCGGGATGCACTTCGGTGTCATTGTTGAGCAGCATCACCCACGGGCGGCTGCCGGCCTTGATACCGGCATTAACGGCGGCGCTAAACCCCCTGTTTTCAGGCAGAGAAATTACCTCTACCCACGGAAACGTATCCCGGACAAACGATACGGAACCGTCGGTGGAACCGTTGTCGACAACGATAATATGGATTTCCGGCCGCCGTTGCGATTGCAGCGACCTTAGGCAGGTCGGCAACAGCATTTTGCCGTTCCAATTGGGTATGACAATATCAATCCCTGTCGGTACCGGTGAACTCATGAAGTCTCGGAGGACTGCGAAGCGAAACTGCGGAACACTTCCCTAATGTGATAGACCGGTTTCTGCTGCGATTCATGGTACGTTCGCGCCTGGAGTTCGGCAATCAGCCCCAGCGAGATAAACTGAATACCGATGAAGATGAGGACAACTGCAAGCAACAGCAACGGCCGATCGGCCAGCGGCATATCAAAAAACTGACGCTGGATGGTCATGATCAGGGCCAGCAGAAAACCAACGCCGCCGGAAACAACGCCGAGCAGACCGAAAACCTGGATCGGCCGGGTTGCGAAACTGAGCAGGAACTTGACCGTGATCAAATCAAGGATTACACGGATCGTCCGCGAGATGCCATACTTGGTCGTGCCGAACCGGCGCGGCCGATGATTGACCTTGATCTCGGTGTAGGAAATGCCCATACCGCTGGCGATCGCCGGGATAAAACGATGCATTTCACCGTAGAGACGGATGTTTTTGATGACCTCCCGACGAAATGCCTTCAGGGTGCAACCGTAGTCGTGCAGAGCAACCCGGGTTGTCCAGGAAATGATCTTGTTGGCGATAATCGACGGCAGGCGTCGATTGATGAATGCGTCCTTGCGGTCGAAACGCCAGCCGGTCACGACATCGTAGCCTTCCTCGATCTTCTGAAGCAGGCGGGGTATATCGGCGGGATCGTTCTGCAG
>JAZBPM010000304.1:0-2418 GCA_036351615.1 Desulfofustis sp. | reverse complement strand
GCAATCCTGCTCTACTTATGCATTCAAACAGTCCCCATTTTGGCTTGACCAAAATGGGGACTGTCCCGTTTTTTGCCCGCTCTTTACGATTTATTCCGGATGCAGGTCGTACAGGGTCTCGTCGTGGCGTGGTCGCTCCGAGCGGGCCAATGCCCGCTTTTTCATCGCGTCGAAGGAGAAATCGTCGCCCTCGAACAACTCGCCCATCTCTTGTTCGATCTGCTCCGGGTCTTCACCCCGTTCCATGCGAGCGATGGCTTCCTCCATGTTCTCCCCGAGATTGATGCCGGTTTTCTCGGAGAACTTGCGCATCAGGCCGGCCATTTGCCGCGGATCGTCCTCGTTGATTCCTTCCGACTCCCGCATCAGCGACTCGAGCGCTTGCTCCATCTTGTTTTCGTCAAGACCGGCGAATTGATCATCTTCCTCGCTGGCCTTGCCGATGGTGGCGAACATCGACACCTGTCGCTGCAGGTCGTGGCCACCGCATAGCGGACAATTCGGCGTGGTCGTCGTATCGATACGTTTCGAGTAAAAATTGAACACGGTATTGCAGGGCTGACAATAAAACTCGTAAATCGGCATCGCGCTATCCTCTTTGAGACTCTTACTGAAATCCTATGGCCCGACCGCCAGAACGGCGTCGATATCGGCCTCGGTCACCTCGTCGGTGATTACCACACTGCTGTTGTTGCGCGGCAGAATGAAAAACAGGGTACCACCGACCCGCTTTTTATCGGTGAGAAGATAGCTTCTGATCTGCCCCCGGTCAAGGGTTTCAGGAACTTCCGTCGGCAGCCCGTAAGCGGCGATCAGGCCGGTGATCCGCTCGGCCCGCTCTTCGCTGAGCAGCCCGCGGCGCACGGCGATACGGCTCGCGGCAACCATGCCGATAGCCACCGCCATGCCGTGCAGCACTTCAAACCGGGAAGCGGCCTCCACCGCATGCCCGATGGTGTGGCCGAAATTGAGGATGCGCCGCAGGTCGCCCTCGCGCTCATCGGCGGCCACCACGTCCGCCTTGATCCGGCAACAAGTGAGGATCATCTCGCTGACCACGGCCGGTTCGAGGGCCAGTATTTCGTCCCGATGCTGCTCGAGAAAATCGAGAAAGGAAGGTTCCCGGATCACCCCGTACTTGATCACCTCGGCAAGACCGTTGCGATACTGGATCTCGGGCAGCGTCTGCAAGACCTGCAGATCGATGAACACACCTTTGGGCTGATAAAAGGCGCCAAACAGATTCTTACCCTCCGGCAGATCGACCCCGGTCTTGCCACCCACCGACGAGTCCACCTGGGCGAGCAAGGATGTCGGCACCTGCACGAAATCCACGCCGCGCAAATAAGCGGACGCCAGAAAACCAGCCAGGTCTCCGGTAACCCCGCCACCCAGAGCGATGATCATCGCGCGGCGATCAAGGCCCAGCCGGGCGGCGGCGCTGGCCAGCCAAGCCACGGTCTCTATGGTTTTACTCGCCTCGCCGGCCGGAAAGCTGAGCATCTCGGCTGTCATATCGGCGGCCCGCAGTGCCTCAAGAAGCCGCTGCCCGTGCAGTGCGGCCACCGTGTCGTCAGCGACCAGGCAATAACAGCTGGCCGGCCAGCGAGCGGCCAGTTCTGCCGGCACCGTTGTCAGGCATCCTGACTCGACAAAAATCGGGTAGCTTCGCTCGCCAAGACCGACCTGCAAAATCCCCATGGCTCATCCTCCCCACCGGCTGCAATAATCCGGACTCTAGAGCCTTTTGCAAAACTTAGATTTTCGTTCAAAATCAAGGCATGCGAAAAATTTTACCGCAGGCATATACATGATATTCCGAGGATAATATTTTGAGCATAACGCAGAGTTTGGGCGAAAAGATTGTTTTGCAAATGGCTCTCTATTAAGAAACCGACTGCGAAAAACAAAACGGGAGATGCCGCCAGCACAGCGGCATCTCCCGGAACAGCGTTACAGCAGTGTACAGTGAATCAATTACATGTTTGATCCGGACGCCGCACCCTGCATCTTGACCTCGACCTTCTCGGTCAATCCCTCGTAGTACTCGCGCAGCAGGGCGAGTACTTCGTCGCGACCGAAGTGATCGACGACCTCGGCTCCCTCGGACAGCGCCTTACGCAGCTTGGTGCCGGACAGGATGACGCGGGATTCCTTCTTGTGCGGGCAGGTGCGCAGCGATGCCATACCGTCGCACTCGTGGCAGTAGAAGGTCCAGTCGATTTTCATCGGCTTGCACAGCAGATCTTTGGCCGGATCGCCGGTTTCCGGGATACGATCGAAGATCTCCTGGGCCTCGAACAGGCCGTAGAAGTCGCCGACACCGGCATGGTCACGGCCGATCAGCATGTTGTTGACGCCGTAGTTCTGGCGGAAGGTGGCATGGAGCAGGCCTTCGCGCGGACCGGCATAACGCAT
>JAZBPM010000303.1:0-3961 GCA_036351615.1 Desulfofustis sp. | reverse complement strand
GACTTTACCGTCGATGATCTGCATAAACTGGATGAGATTTCACATTTTCTCTCCATTTCCATCGAGTCGGTGATGCTCAATCAGGAAATCCTGACCATCGCCTCTCGCTTCGGAAAAGAGGTCGAACGGCTCGAGCAGGCAACCATCCACGGCACCAAGATCATAGCCGAGAGCCAGGCCATGATCGATGTCCTCAACCTGGTTCGCATCATCAGCAAAACACCGGTAAATGTTTTGATTCTCGGGGAAAACGGTACCGGAAAAGAGCTTATCGCCCGGATGATCCATGCCCTCGGCGATCGGGCAGACAAACCATTCGTGCCGGTAAACTGTGCCTGTATCCCGGAGAATCTGGTGGAGAGTGAATTTTTCGGCCACGAGAAAGGTGCGTTCACCGGAGCCGAGCAGTCCCGTCGCGGGTTTTTCGAAGAGGCCAGTGGCGGCACCATGTTTCTCGATGAGATCGGAGAAATGCCGTTGATCATCCAGCCAAAGTTTCTGCGTGTTATTCAGGAAGGCGAAGGGCACCGGCTCGGCAGCAACAAGGTGATATCATACGACCTGCGCCTGGTCAGTGCGTCAAACCGTGACCTGGCCGCGGAGATCAAAAAGGAACGGTTTCGGGAAGACCTGTTCTTCCGGCTGTTTTCGGTGGAGATTGTCATCCCGCCGCTTCGTGATCGAAAAGAGGATATCTTGCCGCTTGCTCAGCATTTTCTCAGTGTTACCAACGAGCGTTTCTCTAAACACGTGTCCGGGTTCTCGCCGGAGGTTATTGATCTCTTCGAGCGGTTTTCCTGGCCCGGCAACGTTCGGCAGTTGCTCAAGGAGGTGGAGCGGCTGGTAGCGCTGACCGACAACGGCCAGATTATTCAGCCGGATCGCTGCTCGCGCGACCTGCTCCATTTTTTCAACAGCCACAAGAAGCGCCGGCGCGAGACCGACTTCAATGATCTTGCCATTCCGGCTCAAGCCAGACGATTGGAAGTCGGACTGATCAAACAAGCCCTTGAACGGACTAACGGCAACAAGACTCAGGCGGCGGCGCTGCTTGACATTACCAGGCAGGGATTGCTGAAAAAACTGAAACGATACCACATCTAATCCCCCGGCGGCGGCACTGGTCGAGAAAAATCTTTGCGTGAGATCGAGATGCAGGACAGCCGGTGCAGTTGCGGTCGCATCGTAGGACCTGCTGCCTTTCCGTGGTTATGCCCAGAGCGTAATGGCCGGGTAGGTGGAAACGGCGTAGACGATATCCGTCCGGGTGATGATGCCGATGATTACATCGGCGGCGTTGGTTACCGGAATGCAGTTGAGTTCGCACTCGTACATCACTTGGGCGACACGCCTGATGTCTGAAACCGGATCGGCTGAGATCAGCGGTCGCGAAACGAGAGGGGCAATCGATCCGCTCTCAGGCGAGCGCACGGTCTCGCCTTCGACCAGCAACACCTTGAGCAGGCTTTCCCTGGTTATCAGGCCGACCGGCTTGTTTTCGTCGTTGACGACGGGGAGTTGTTTGATCCCTTTGCTTGTCAGCATCTCGTAGCAGTCAGAGATTGAAATGTCTTCACCGACCGTGAAAACCGGCCGCTTCATGATCTGATAGGCATGATAGATCGCTTCTTCATGCCGTGACTGGATCATTTTTTTATAGGCGTTGACCGCCTCGTTGGTCAGCGGCGACTGTTGCCCGGTATCGGTTGACTCGCCCTGGTCATCGGAGAGCAGCGGCTTGACCCGCTTGGTCGGCGTGATTCCCTCCACCCGATAGACTTCCTCGAGCGTGCTGCGAAAACTGTAGCCTCTATCGTTGTAGACAGCGAACATAATCAACCCGCGGATAAGTGAGATGCACCAAAAGGGGGCCTCCCGAGGTGCTACGTTCCTGTCGACGTTCCGGTCGCCTTGCTTGTCGACGCTTCGGTGCCCATTTGTCCGGATTATTCCGGAATTTCAGCCCTTACCTAACCCTAACTATAACCTTCATGACGGAAGGTCACAACAAACAAAGAAAATGTCTATCTCAATCAACGGCGGGACTGGTTTTAACCTGTCCTCCGCAAACTTCCAACGGCGGGATAGATTTTAGCGTGTTCTCCGACCCGCCGGGCTTTCGCGATGCAGCCTCCGGTAGAAACGACCAGCCCGGGTGAGGTGATTTCCTGGTAAAAAAACTAATCCCCGGGAAAAAAAGCGGCAAGTGTCAGAAAATTGTCAGATGGAGCGGCTATGTTCGATGCATTCCATCTCTTCGGCCGATGAGACTACGGAATATCATTGTTTTTCGACAGAAGAACCTAGCCAACAGGAGGAAGTCTGATGAAAATGCATCGCGTAGTCGTGTCAATACTCTGTTCACTTGTCCTGCTTTTTTCCGTGGCCGGTCCGGCCTTGAGTCAAGCCGCCGGAGCCAAATCGGCCGCGGCGGCGGCCCAGGTCGCCGGTGAGACGGTTGATATCAACCGGGCTGATCTTGAACAGTTGGCTACATTGCCGGGAATCGGCGAAAAGCTTGCTGAACGGATCAACGCCTACCGTGAGGAGAATGGTCCGTTTAAATCTGTTGACGATCTGCTCAACGTCAAGGGTGTCGGCCCGAAGATGCTCGAAAAGATCAAACCTCTGATCACCGTTTCCTGATGAACCCCGAGGCGAGGGACCGGTCGGTCAGGTTCCTCGCCTCGGCACAGGGCCTACGATCGGGGCTGATTGTCCACGAACATTACATCATGGTTGGGAAAGGGGCGTCTGTCAGTGGTGACGCAGAGGCATTGGCAGGTGTCGGACAAATCGATGATTCGGCTGGCCAACAGATCTCGATCTTCCCTGAAGCTCGCCTGGCTCGGCAGGGAGAACAACAGAATTGGCCGGCTGCGCAGCAGGACCGTGGACAGCGCGATGAGCAGTCGGCAGCAGGCGGTGAGTCGGTCGAGTGGAGCCATTCCGTCGATGGACCGCAGGCCGCCGTTTGCAGCTTTGATCTCGACGGTGGGCAGGTGTTGCCGGCATCGCACGTGCAGTGCCGGTGTCGGTCCCTGGCGGTCAAGTTCCACTTGCAGCCGGTGCAGCACCTCCTCGGCTGCAGCCGCATCGGCAGTGTCCAGGACGTTCCGGAGTTTCTCCAGGAGATGGGAAAGCGGCGGTGGGAGACGAACCTCCGGGGCAGGACGCACGTCACCGAACTGCCAGAACGGCAGATCCGTAAGATCAATGGCGGCCAGCAGCGGCAGCCATTGTTCGACTATTGTGCGGGCGGTGGCAAAGTGACGGGCCCGGAGAACCCGATGGCGTAGTTCGGTCAGTCTAGTTTTCTCGGCAGCAGGTGCTTCGGCCGCCGCCGTTTTGAGGTGGTCGGCCAGCTCAGACATGAGTTCCCCTTTAATGCGATCTGTCGATGCCAGGGTGCCGAGCCGGCGGCGCAACCGTTCTTCGTTGCCGGAGGCCGGGGCCGAAGCGGCAAGCACGGAGTCGACCTCGGCTGCTATGTCGCCCCATCTTGTCGATGAGGCCAGTTCGATGAAATTGATCCAGCGGGAATAGTCGAGCCGGCGGCCGACCTCGATCAGGTCCGTTTCGTAGAGGACGGGACTGATTGAGGCCAGTTCCTGTATCAGGCCGGGCGCGCTGTTGAAAACGGTGATGGCGATGGTTCGTTTGTGCGGCACGATCCTTCGTGTGTACCCCTGCCGGCTGATCTGGAGTGGCAGATCACCAAATGGGTCGGTATGCTCGCACGGATATGGCGGATTAATCGTTGCCAATGCATCGATCAGTGCCGCCTTCCGTGGGACGGACCGCACCTGAAGCAGGTTCAAACCGGAAGTGACTTCCACCCAGTTCGTTTCCGGGATCTGCCCCAAGCCTCGTAATCGCAGTTTAATCAATTCCATTGTATTAGAAGCGGGGTCAGGCTTGACAAGTTGACAAACCGTTTGCGGTTTGTCAACTTGTCAAG
>JAZBPM010000302.1:0-3315 GCA_036351615.1 Desulfofustis sp. | reverse complement strand
TTCAATCGGCTCCGCACTTCGTGACCGGCAGCGAGGAGCATCACCGATGAAATCAACATGATGAACCAGGGCGTCTTGCTGGCAAAAAGCGCCTGCAGGACCATGCCGATCAACAGCAATTGCACGGTCATCCGGGCGGCCGAGATGAGAAGCCGCCGGCCAAGACCGAGTTTGAGGAAAAAACTGAGAACGGCAAGCAGCAGGATCAGTCCACCGCTGAGCGCCAGATCGACGGCGGAAAGGGGCGCGACATTCATCGACCGACCTCCTCCTGTCGTGGTAGCGGAGAAATCTGGAGACGATCACGGCCGAGCAGCACTACCTGATCGGCCACCCGATCAAGCTGGTTGTGATCGTGACTGACCCAAAGCACCGGCGCTTGGTGGTTCCGCCGATAGTCGGCAATGATCTGTTCCAACCGGCGGCCGGCCTGCTCGTCGAGGGCCGAACCGGTTTCGTCGAGCAGTAATACGGACGGCCTGCGAATCAGGGCTCGAACAACGGCCAGCCGCTGTTTCTCTCCGGTCGACAACCGGCTGACCTGCCAGCCCAAAACGTCTCGGGAAAACCCGCAGCCTTCAACCAGGGCTGTTACCTCTTCGGCATCAGAATCCGGCGGCAGATGCCGGCCAACTTCGGGATACCACCACCTCGGCTCGGCCGGTACCAAGGCAACCAATCGGCGCCACTGCGGTGCCGGATACGACTCGCAGGAACACCCGCCAAGCAATACATCGCCCTGATGCCGGTCGAGATCGACAAGCGCCCGCAGCAGTAATGACTTGCCGATGCCGGAAGGACCGCTGACGCCGAGACACCGGCCCGGACCGACACTGAACCGATACGGTCCGTTGTCGCCGAAACGCAGATCCTGGACGACCAGTCCCGATGCTTCAGGGAAGGATGATGGTGAAGGTCGACCCGACTCCTTCGCTGCTATCGACAAGGATTTCTCCATGGTGACGCTCGATACTGTTATGGGCAATTGCCAGACCGAGACCGGTCCCTTTACGCTTGTCGGTAAAAAAGGGCTGAAAGATCTGGTCCACCATCTCTTCGGACATGCCGCTGCCCGTATCGGTGATACGGACGATGGCCCTGCCGTCCTCGTTCCGCGTTACCGATACCCGGACAGTACCGCCATCTTCCGTCGCCTGGATACCGTTGATCAGGATATTGAGAAAGACCCGGTAAATCATGTCTTCATCGACCTGTTTGTAGATCGGCTCCGGGCCCAAATCCTCGGTTATCGTTATTGCTTTCTCTTCCGCCAGGGGACGAATGAAGCCGATGGCCCGCCGCAGAATCTGATTCAGGTCGTGCGGTTGCAGTTTCGGTTCCTGCGGACGGGCAAAATCGAGAAATTCGGTAACGATGGTGTTGAGCCGCGTCGTCTCGTCGATGATGATCTGGGCCAGGTTCTCGTTGCCCGGAGCCAATTTGGTTATCCGCTTCTTGAGGATGTCGGCGGTACTGCGAACGATGCCGAGCGGGCTTTTGATTTCATGGGAAACAGTGGCGACCATGGTCCCGAGCTGCGCCAGTCGCTCGGTTCGGTTAAGCTGTTCTTCGAGCTTGAGCCTCTCCACCGTGCGCTTCTCGATAATCTTGCCGGCCCGCCAGACGATAGTCCGCAATACCAGAAAGAGTATGGTCATCACGACACTCGACACCATGATGATGCGACTCTGCAGTTTCAGGATGGCGGTGTAGTCCCGGGACAGATCCTTGACGATCTCGATGACGCCCATGATCGCCTCACCCTCTTCCCCGCTCTCTTTCACCTGGCGAAACGGGATGAAGGTCTTTAGCTGGCAGCTGACATTCGGCTCCGTCGACAACAGGCTCCAGATCGACCCGCTGTAAATGAACCGTGAATTGGCGACACCCTCAAGGGCCTTCTCGTATTCGATGCCGCCCCGGTCGCGCATGCCGACCAACTCATCGACGGTCGAATAGGAGATGATATTTTCGCTCGAATCATAAATGGTGACCGAATCGATGGCCAGGCCCTGCACCAGCCCGTTAACGATCCGGTCGAGATATTCGAACTGCTCCGGGTTACGCAGCGCGATCCGACCGTAGCGGACCACCGCCGGCAGTACGAAACGGCGGAAAACCTGCTGGTTGAGATTGCCGGCCAGCAGCAACGAGTAGTCCTCGCTCTGCTTGAGCATGACATTGCGGGCGTGGTTGGAGATAATCCAGGAAAGCACCAGCGTGAAGATGAGAAACACCCCGAGGGCTGAAAAAGAGAAATACTTGACGAGAATAAAGGGCTGCAGACCGGTGTCGAGACTCTCCGACCGGCCTGCCTGTCCTCTGTTTCCAGCTCCGCCTTCAGTCATGGCATACTCCGCATCGCCTGCACCGCGCCGTGTCGCAGGGCGGTGTCGTTTTGGCCGTAAAGGACCGGCAATATTCGGCCCAGAGGTATGCCTCAGCGATCCCCTGATCGACCACCTGCCACGGCAGGAACGAGTCCGGACCGTACTGCCGGGTGGCAAACAATTCCTCGGTCAGCCCGTGCTGTTTCATGGCCCGCCTCCAAGATATACCCGACCGAGCCATGGTCAGCAAGACCGCTGCCAGTCTCCTATCGCCACGGGCCAGCACGGCCTGAAAGAGCGCCTGATCGGGGCCGTCGAAGCTGATCCGCACGTTGGCTCGCCCGGCCACCGCCCGCTTGAGCAGCGATTTCCTGTCGCGCAGCAGGCCGATCGCGGTGCTGCCTGAAATGGTCTGTTCCGTCGCCAATTGCCGGCTGCTGCCGAAGGGGTGATACTGAAACGGAGTCCACGGTTTCGGCACAAAGCAATTGACCGACACCAGCAATTCACACAACTGCCCGCGCTTCCGGCCGACCGTCAAAACCTGCTCGCGGATCTTGTCGAGCAGGTCGACAAATTCGTGCAGGTCATTCTCCGTTTCACTGGGCAGACCGATCATCAGATAGATCTTCAACTTGGTCAAGCCGGCCGCGGCAAGGCGGTGGGCTGCCGTCAACAGGTCATCTTCACTGAGCCCCTTGTTGATCACCAAGCGCAGGCGCTGCGATGCACCATCCGGCGCGATGGCCACGCTTTTGAGCCTACTGTCGGCAAGCACGGCGATAATCTCGTCGGAAATACGGTCGGCACGTAGCGACGAAAACGACAACGCACAACCGACCTCACTCAGATATCCGGCCACCGCCTGCAGGGTCTGCGGATCGGTCATTTCCATGCCGACCAGACCGACCCGTTCGATACCTTCCGGGCGGTGTCGCAGGCTGCGCAGCACGGCCGCCGTATCCCAGAGCCGCGGCGGCCGGTA
>JAZBPM010000301.1:0-5060 GCA_036351615.1 Desulfofustis sp. | reverse complement strand
GGCTGCGGTGGGGATACCTTCTCTTTTCTCAGCAGTGAGTTCCCCAATATCATCGAGTTATTTCGAAGACTCGAGCTTGATTTGCTCTGGCATCCCTCGCTTTCCAACCTGTCGCCGGCGGAACATGAGCGACTCCTTGCCGATATTCTCGCCGGAGAGCAGCCACTGGATATCCTGATGGTTGAGGGGTCGGTGATCTGCGGGCCGGCAGGTACCGGGATGTTCGATACCAAAGACGGTCAGCCCAAAAAAGAAATGATCTACAATCTTGCCGGTCAGGCCGGCCTGGTCATGGCGGTCGGCACCTGCGCCTGTTTCGGAGGGTTCGGCAACGATCAGGTGATCGAGGCAATCGGACTGCAATTCGCCAGGAAACAGCGGGGCGGACTGCTCGGCAGCGACTTCCGCTCGGCCACTGGCCAGCCGGTTATCAATCTGGCCGGTTGCCCCTGCCACCATGACGTGATTGCCGGGGCCCTGATTTCGGCGGCCAGCGGCGTCAATCTTGAACTCGATCAATATCAGCGGCCCATCGAATGGTTCGGTACTACCGTGCACCAGGGCTGTACCCGCAACGAGTATCACGAATATCGGGTGGAAGAGTCCGATTTCGGTGAGTTGGGCTGTCTTTTCTTCCACATGGGCTGCGCCGGGCCGCTGGTTCCGGGGCCGTGCAACAAGCTGCTGTGGAATCAGCAATCTTCCAAGCCGCGGGCCGGCGTGCCGTGTTTCGGTTGCACCGATCCCGACTTTCCTCGAGCCACGCCATTTTTCCAGACCCCCAATATCGAAGGGATTCCGATCTCGTTGCCGATGGGGGTCAATCGTGCCCATTACATGGTCTACAAGGGCATGGCTGCCGCGGCGGCGCCGGACCATCTGAAAAAGCGCACATCGAAAGTATAATCAAAAGCTAAAGGCGACAACCTATGAGCATAGTCACCCGGGGAGTCAATATTCCCCTCAACCGGGCCGAGGGCGACCTGGAGGTCCGGGTCGAGATCGAAGACGGTGTCGTTGCCGAGGCCTGGAGTGCCGGTACGATGTATCGCGGTTTTGAGGCGATGATGCGCGGTCGCGGAGCACTGGACGGTCTGGTAGTGACGCCCCGGGTCTGCGGTATCTGCAGCCTGACCCATCTGTCCGCCGCGGTTGCGGCGCTGGATGCGATCGCCGGCGTGGAGCCGCCCGACAATGCCTGGCGGCTCCGTAATCTGGCGTTGATGATGGAAACCATCCAGAGCGACGTTCGGCAGAGTATTCTGATGTTTATGGTCGATTTCGCCAACCGCCAGGCCTATCACGACCTGCCGCTGCTGGAGGATGCCTGCGAGCGCTATAGCCCGCTGGCCGGCCGGGCGGCTATCGAGGTGGTTCGTGAGACCAAGCGGCTGTTGCAGGGGGTAGCGATCATCGGGGGCCAGTGGCCCCATACGTCGTTCATGGTGCCCGGCGGCGTCACCTCGATGCCTGACGTGTCGAAAATCTTGCAGTGCCGGATCATCATCGAGCGCTTCATCGCCTGGTATGAGCGGACCATTCTCGGCTGCAGCCTGGAGCGCTGGCAGCAGGTCGGCAGCGTTACCGACCTGGAGAACTGGCTGGAAGAGAATGATGCCCACCGGGGCAGCGAACTCGGTTTCTTTCTGCGCATCGCCCGGCAGACCGACCTGCACCTGCTCGGCCGGGGGACGAACCGGTTTCTTTCCTATGGCAACTTGGTGCTGCCGGAAGACACCACGGTCGGCGGTTTTGACGGCAAGGTATCGCGGGCCGGCTGGGCCGAGGGCGCCGAAGTCTTCCCGTTGGACGCCGGTAAGATCACCGAAGACACCTCCCACTCCTGGTTCGCTCCGGGCAAACCACCGCTTCACCCCTTCGACGGCGAGACCAAGCCGTATGCTTCGGGACACAGCGGCCAGGTCTATTCCTGGGTCAAGGCTCCACGTTACGACGGCCAGGTGGCGGAGACCGGGCCGCTGGCCGAGATGATCATCGACGGCCGGCCCCTGTTCAAAGACCTGATCGAGCGGCAAGGGCCGAGCGTTTTTGCCCGGCAGTTGGCGCGGTTTGTCCGTCCTGCCGCGCTGCTGCCGCCGATGCGGGTGTGGGCCGACGAGTTGCGGCAGCATTGTATGGACCTGTTCTACCGCTCGGTCAAGATGATTCCCGACGGTGAAGGGGTCGGCATGGTGGAAGCGGCGCGAGGCGCTCTGGGCCATTGGGTAAAGGTCCGGGACGAGAAGATCAGTCACTACCAGATTATTACCCCGACTGCCTGGAACGGATCGCCGCGGGATAGCGAAGGACGGCGCGGCGCCTGGGAGGAAGCGCTCATCGGCACACCGATTGCCGATCAGGCCAACCCGGTGGCGGCCGGACACGTGGTGCGCTCCTTCGACCCCTGTCTGGTCTGTGCCGTTCACTGCCTGCAGAGCGGGCGCCGCACTGGGCGGATGAAGATCGACAGTAACCGGTGAATGAAGGCGACGATCATCTGTATCGGCAACCGATTCGTACCGGCGGATGCGGCCGGTCCGGCGGTATATGACCGGCTGCGGGAATTTTCTCTGCCAACCGGTGATATAGACCTCGTCGACGGTGGCCTGCAGGGTCTGAACCTGTTGCCGCTGCTTGAGCGCGGCGGGCGGGTGGTGTTTGTCGATGCGGTCAGCGGCTTTGCCGATAGCGACGCCGATCGGCTCGTCCTGCTCGACGGTGCTGAGATTTCGGCCTGGCCGGAGCAACATCGGTTCGACCATGGGGCCGGCATCGGCTATCTGCTGGCCGTCCTGCCGCAGGTCTGCGACGGAGAGATGCCCCGGGAGATCGCCGTTGTCGGCATTGAAGGGACATATGATGCGCAGCTGATCGATCGGGCCGCCCGGCTCAGCATCGAGGTGGCGCGCCACGGTTTACAGGGAAGCCGGTGATGGAAAAGAGCCGCGAAGAGTTGCAGCAGGAAATCAATATGCTCCGCCAGGAGATCCGCGTTGCCAGGGAGGCGGCACAGACCACCGCCGATTTTGTGGTTCGTCAGTTCGAGCAGACGGAGCGGATGCTGCACCGTTTCCAGGTCGCCAATGCCGAGCGCCAGGCCGTTCTCGACGCGGCCACCCAATTGTCGATTATCGCCACCGACCTGGACGGCACCATCCGGTTGTTCAGCAAGGGCGCCGCTACCCTGCTCGGCTATCGACCGACGGAGATGATCGGCACGCGAACCATTCTCTCCCTGCACCTGCCCGAAGAACTGCAACGCTATGGTGAAAAGATCAGCGGTGTCGGTGGGTCTTTGCTGCGGGGCATGGAAGTCTTCGACCAGATCGTCAAACAGAAGCAGAGCCGGGCCCGGGAGTGGGTCTACCTGCGCAAGGACGGTACCCATCTGCCGGTGAGCCTGTCGGTAACGCAGCTGCTCAATCCGGACGGCCGGGTGGCCGGTTACCTGTTTGCGGCGATGGATATGACCCTGCAGAAAGAGATGGAGGGAGCATTGATCGAGGCCAAGGAAGCGGCGGAGTCGGCCAATGCCTCAAAGGGCGATTTCCTCGCCAGGATGAGCCACGAGATTCGCACACCGATGAACGGTATCATCGGCATGGCTTCCTTGCTGGAGAAGACAGCGCTCGAATCAAAACAGCGTAACTACGTTGAAAAACTGATCGGCTCGGCCAACACCCTGCTCCATCTGATCAACGATATTCTCGATTTTTCCAAGATTGATGCCGGCCGGCTACATCTGGAAAAAGTACTTTTCAATCTCGAGGACATTCTCGGCAACGTCGCCAATGTCGTCGGTATGCAGGCCGAGAAGAAAGGGCTGGAATTTCTCTTTCGCGTCGATCCGCAGGTGCCCCATCAATTGATCGGCGACCCGCTGCGCCTTGGCCAGATCCTGATGAATCTGGCCGGTAATGCGGTGAAATTCACCGAGCGCGGCGAAATTGTCATCTCCGTCGGGCTCGAACGGCGTCAGGGCAACGACCTGGCGATTCGTTTCTCGGTGAAAGACAGTGGCATCGGCTTGGCCACGGAACAGATCGGCTCCCTGTTTTCCGCCTTCAGCCAGGCCGACGATTCCATCACTCGCAGATATGGCGGCACCGGTCTGGGACTGGCCATCTGCAAGCAATTGACCGAGCTGATGGGCGGCACGATCCGGGTCGAGAGCGAGCCGGGCAAGGGCGCCGAGTTTATCTTTACCGCCCGCTTGCAATGCCCGGAGCGGCAATCGCTGGCCCGGCCGAGACTGCTCGAGCAATTGGGCGGTTTGCGGGCGCTGGTCGTCGACGACAATTCGATCGCCCGTGACGTGCTCGCTTCGATGCTGCGTTCCCTGAAAATCGAGGTCGATACCGCGGTCGACGGGGAGTCTGCCATAGCCCTGCTCGAAGAGCAGACCCGGGCGGGGCAATCCTATGACGTGATCCTGCTCGATTGGATCATGCCCGGTATCGACGGGATCGAAACGGCCCGGCGGATCAAGGCCAACGCCGAGATCGCCCGCATTCCGGCTATGCTGATGGTTACCGCCAACGCCCGCGAGGATGCCTATGTCGAAGCCAAAAATGCCGGTCTTGACGCGTTTTTACTCAAACCGGTTTATGCCTCGATCATGCACGATACCCTGCTCGATATTATCGGGCTGGAAACCGGTTCCGAGGTAAACGGAGGTACGGAGCGAAATCAGCAAGTCGATCTGGACGACATCAGCGGGGCTCGAATCCTGCTGGTTGACGATAATGTCATCAACCAGGAGGTTGCCGCCGAATTCCTGCACAATGTCGGCATGGCGGTAACAATCGCCGGCAACGGTCGTCAGGCCCTGCAGGTGCTGGAAGAACAGTCGTTCGATCTGGTCCTCATGGATATCCAGATGCCGGAAATGGACGGCCTCGAGGCTACCCGGAGGATCCGTCGTAAACCGCTCCTCCGCAACCTGCCGATCATCGCGATGACCGCCCACGCGATGACCGGTGATCGCGACAAGAGCTTGGCGGCGGGCATGAATGACCATATCACCAAACCGATCGACCAGAAAATTCTCTACCAGGCGC
>JAZBPM010000300.1:0-15921 GCA_036351615.1 Desulfofustis sp. | reverse complement strand
CAATACCTGAACGCTGGTGCCCTCCCGGCCCCGATAGTGCCCCGGCTCCGTCTTCGGCTGCGGATGAAAACCGTGGTGATCGAGCACTGTTATGAGCTCTTGGAGCGACGAACCGCGACGGACAGCAACAATGAAATCGGTTGAAGCGAGCAGTTCCGGCCAACGATGCCAGGTCTCGATCTCGAGGAAGGCATCACCACCGATAATAAACACAAACGTCCTCTCCCCATGGCTGTCGGCCCGGAGACTCTGTAGTGTATCGATGGTATAGGAAGGCCGTCCGGGAAACGCCTCCCGTTCTGAAATGGCACACCGCTGCAGCCGGCGGATTGCCCGACGTACCATTTCCAGCCGGTGCTCAATGGGACAGAGCGCGCTGTCCGTCTTGTGCGGCGGAGACGCTGCGGGGATAAAGAGAACCTGATCCACGGCAGACCGGGTCAGGACCGCTTGAGCAAGCTGCAAATGCCCGTTATGAACAGGGTCGAACGTTCCCCCGAGCAGCCCGGTGATGTGCATCAGGAGCGAACCTGCCCGGAGCCGTAGACAACGAATTTGCGTGTTGTCAGCTCCTCCAGTCCCATCGGTCCGTAAGCATGCAATTTCGTGGTGCTGATACCGATTTCGGCACCGAGTCCGAGTTGACCGCCGTCATTAAACCGAGTCGAAGCATTGACCATCACGGCCGAGGCGTCAACGCTGCTGACAAACATTTGGGCAGTGCTGTAATTTTCGGTAATGATTGATTCGGTATGGTTTGAGCCATAGCAGGCAATATAATCCATCGCCTCAGCCACCGATTCAACAACTTTGATGCACAGTTGCAGATCAAGAAATTCGCTGCCCCACTGATCGTCTTGCGCCAACACGGCCTGAGGACAGAGAGCGACCGTTTCCGCGCACCCCAGTAAGCGCACGCCGGCCGCCGCCAGTTCCGCGCAGATTTCCGGCAAATAACGCTCGGCAACGGTGCGATGCACCAACAGCCCTTCGAGAGCATTACAGACACCGGGACGCTGTACTTTACTATTGACGATGATCGGTGTCGCTTTGTCGAGATCGGCATCCCGATCGACAAAGATATGACATACCCCTTTGTAGTGCTTCAACACTGGAATCCGCGAATGTTGCGTGACGAAACGGATGAGCGTTTCACCGCCTCGCGGTATAATCAGGTCGACCGTGTCTTCCTGCCCCAACAGGGCCAGCACGGCATGCCGATCAACGGTCGGCACCACCTGCACCACATCCGGCTCGACACCGTTGTCAGCAACTGCTCGCCGTAAAATATCGGCAAGGATCAGGTTGGAGCGCAAAGCTTCCGAACCGCCCCGCAAAATCACACTATTACCGGCTTTCAGACAGAGCGCCGCAGCATCGACGGTCACATTCGGCCGCGATTCGTAGATCATGCCGATGACCCCGAGCGGGACACGCATTCGGCCGACCAGCAGGCCGTTGGGTCGTTTTCGCAATTGCTCCACCTGACCAACAGGATCGGGCAATTCGATAACTTCCAACAAACCATCGCACATCGAGTCAATACCCTGGTCCGTAAGGGTAAGCCGGTCGAGCATCGCTCCAGAGAGTCCTTTCCTCCTACCCTCTTCGAGATCTTTCCCGTTTTCTTCCTGAATCCGTGCCGTCTGTGACCGAAGTTGTTCGGCAACACGTTTCAGGATTGCGTTTTTGGTTGTCGTATCAAGGGTGGCAAGGTGCCGTGCGGCGCGCCGTGCCCGCCCTGCCATGTCTGCGATGATCGTTTCGATTTCCGCCTGGTTCATGGGTGATCTCCTGCCCAGCGGAAAGAGAGATCCCGGTTGATCTCAATCCGCTGCCGTTTTTTCGGCGTCAGCCTGTGCTGTAACGCCCGTTTGCAACTGTCCGCTGAGGGCCTATCGTACCGCCGGCAACCGAGAAGCGCAACCCCGGTCCAGTACCTCTTTATTTCACTCTTACGAGCCTTTTGCAAAACTTAGATTTTCGTTCAAAATCAAGGCATGCGAAAAATTTTTCCGCAGGCATAGATGATATTCCGAGGATAAAATTTTGAGCATAACGCAGCGTTTGGGCGAAAAGATTGTTTTGCAAATGGTTCTTACGACTGCGCTTTTCGGGGGCGCAGCAGGACGATGTTGTCCCGATGCATGACTTCTTCGCTGTCGTGATAACCGAGAATGTCTTCGATCCGGCTGGAATGGCAGCCCATGATCTTTCTGATCTCCGCCGCCCCGTAATTGATCAGGCCAACCCCGATCGCCTCTCCCCGACCGTTGCGACAATGTACCGCATCACCGACGTCGAAATCACCGATTACTTCGACAACTCCCGACGGCAACAGGCTCTTGCCCCGTTCCAGCAGCGCGCGACAAGCGCCATCGTCGAGCACGAGCGCTCCGCGCGGTTTGAGCACCGTGGCAATCCACCGTTTTCTACTGTTGATGCGCTCTTTTTTCGGCAGAAAAAAGGTACCGATCAACTCGCCGCTGAACAGTCGGCGGAGAATATCGTGCTGTCGTCCGGGACCGATAAAAGAACTGCCGCCCCCGGAAGCGACGATCCCTGCGGCTTTGAGCTTCGATTGCATACCGCCGGTACCGAGCGAACTTTTGACGTGGGTTACCATTTGCTCGATTTCAGGGGTAATCTCGACGACCGTGTAGAGCGGGCGTGCCTGCGGATCGGCGGTCGGATCACCGCTATACAGGCCAAGAACATCGGTCAGGCAGATGAACATATCTGCCTCGATCAGATTACAGATATGAGCCCCGAGGGTGTCGTTATCGCCAAAGCGCAGCTCTTGCACCGAAACCGTGTCATTTTCGTTGATAATCGGTATCGTTCCCCATTTCAACAAGGTAAACAGCGTATTACGGACGTTGAGATAGCGGTCTCGTTTGGCCAGATCACGGTGAGTCAACAACACCTGGGCGATGTTCTTGCCAAACGCGCCGAAGGCCGCATCATAGGCCTGCATCAGACACGACTGACCGATTGCCGCCAGGGCCTGCTTTTCTTTCAGGCCGAGCACCATGGTGTCATCGATCGCTATTTTTTTCCGGCCGGCGGACACCGCCCCGGAACTGACGAGAATCACCTCGCGGCCGGTATTATGCAGAAACGACAGGTCCCGCGCAATGTTGCCGATTACTAGTGGATCCAGACCGTTTTCACCGGTGAGCACGGCACTGCCGACTTTGACGACGATCCGCTGCGCCTTGTCAAATAGAGTCTGCCGCAGATAGAGTCCCTCTTCCATTGAGATCATGCCGCACCTCTGTTACTGGTCAGCCCGATGGCCGGCCTCGCCGTCGGCTCCCTCGAGAATTTCTATCAGCGTCTTTTTCAGATCGTCGACCCCGTCTCCGTTCAACGCGGAAATCCTGTTGACCCGAAAGCCCTGCCGGGAAAACTCGTCGGCGATCTCGTCGACCATCTCCGGGTCGACAAGATCGATTTTGTTCAACACGACGCATTTGACCCGGCTCGCCATGCGGCCCTGATAGGCCGCCATCTCCTGCTCAATGACCTGAAAGTCCTGGCGGTAACTGTCGCTGGAGATATCGAGTACATGGGCGATCACACTCGTTCGCTCGAGATGTCTGAGAAACGCGTGACCGAGGCCGACCCCTTGGTGCGCGCCCTCGATCAGACCGGGAATATCGGCAATGATGTAGGGTTCACCGAAACGTTGCTGGAGCACGCCGAGTTGTGGCTCCAACGTGGTGAACGGGTAATCGGCCACCTTGGGATTGGCGGCGGACAGCCTGGCCAGCAGGCTTGACTTGCCGGCATTGGGCAAACCGACCAGACCGACATCGGCGAGCAATTTCAGTTCGATACGCAACCAACGCTCTTCGCCGACGCCTCCCTTTGTCGCAAATCGGGGAGTTCGATTGGCGCCACTGGCAAAATGCATGTTGCCCAACCCGCCCTTGCCACCCTCGCCGGCGACAAACTCCTGGCCGTCCTCCGTCAGATCGGCCAGGACTTCGTTGGTCTCGTGATCCATGATTACCGAACCGAGCGGAACTTTTATCAGACAGTCACCGCCTTTGGCGCCGTGCTTGTCTTTTCCCTGGCCGTGCTGCCCCCGCTCCGCCTTGAAATGACTGCGGTAGCGAAAGTCGATCAGGGAATGCAACTCTCGAGTGGCCCTGATGATAACGTTACCGCCCCGTCCACCATCGCCGCCATTAGGACCGCCTTTCGGGACGTATTTTTCACGCCTGAAACTGACGCAGCCGTTGCCGCCGTCTCCAGCTTTTATGTGAAATGTTGCTTCATCGACGAAAGACATGGTCATCTGTTTGCCCGAACGGAACAAAAAAGTGTATTGGGCAAGACAATGCAGAATGCTCGCTGTCCTAGACTAAAACGGCGAACGATCTTGCCCTGAAAAAAAAACTCGACCACCGCCTATTGCGATGATCGAGTCAAAAAAAAGAAAGGAGCGCGGGATCGCGTTCTCTATATCATCCTCCGCTAGACAGCCGGATAGACACTGACCCGCTTTCGATCCTTACCGAATTCTTCAAAGGTGACGACCCCATCGACCTTGGCGAACAGCGTATAATCCCTGCCACACCCGACATTGGTGCCGGGATGGATCTTGGTACCAAGTTGCCGGACGATAATATTGCCAGCCCGGACCACCTCTCCGCCGAATTTCTTTACACCGCGACGCTGGCCGCTGCTGTCGCGACCGTTCCTGGAACTTCCGCCTGCCTTTTTATGAGCCATAACTTACTCCTTATCACTGTCGGGACCCCGAAGGCCACCCCGCTTGCTTACCGGTTGATTTCTGCAATCTTCAACGCCGTGAAGGCCTGACGATGTCCCCTGGTGAGACGATAACCTTTTCTGCGTTTCTTTTTGAAGACTCTGATTTTTTTATCTTTTCCCTGCTCAGCAATCGTCGCGACCACCTTGGCGCCTTCAATGACAGGCCTGCCGACAACAATATCATCGCCGTCAGCTACCATCAAGACATCTTCGAGTTCGACCGTGTCGCCGACATTGCCGGCGAGCTTTTCAACCCGTACCTGCTCTCCGGCGGCAACCTGATATTGCTTCCCACCGGTCCTTATAATTGCATACATATTGAGTGCCTCATCTGTCCAGAACGATTCATACCATATTAAAAAGAAAACGACTCAAACGTATGATTATATCAGTCGTTATAACTTTCTGTCAAGATGTTAAATAGCCTGACATCCCCATCTGCGAGGACACACGCACCTGTGCACTTGTGGCCTTCACGAAAAACACCTGTCGGTGAACGGATCGCCGACGACCAGCGTGTTAAACGCCGAGTCTGGCGGTCTCTCGGCTTCGACGAATTTCACAGGCCCGCTCGAAAGCGGCTTTTTTACCGTGCTTCTTGATCGATACCGAGGTCTTACCCTGCTTGCCCTGCGGTGTAACCCAACTGACCTCGTAACGATTCAAATTTTCGTTGAGACGAACACCGACAACCCCGGTACCTGAATTGCTGACGGTAACCATATGTTTGTTTGTCCGGACCTTGCCAAGTTTTTTCTCGGTCTGGTCACGCCAGGAAATCGCGGACAGCAGGCTCGAATAGCGGCCACCACACTTGCGATCCGAGAAGAATTTGGAATGGGTCTTTCCTTTGTATCGGACCCGCACGTACCAACCGTGAGTTCTTTTCGATTCCTGATCGATACGAGCAATGTCTTTGTGTTTTTCCAACAACAGCTTTTGTTTCTTATCTGCCACAATCACTTTGCAAAACCTCTCTTTTCTGTTTTGTTATGGTCGTCCACCGGATTCGGGAATCGCTCCGTTTGAATAGCAACCTTCGGAGTCTCGTTCCGGCAGGAATTGCACCGGCACGTGGCAATAGCCGTGCCGCGCCTAGACTACATAGTTGGTCAGGTGATAATTGTCAACCTTTTTCGGCATTTTCCGGAGATATCCACTTGATTTCCGGGATGTCGCCGATCTTCTTCAGCGGTGATGCCCCACCGTTGTCTGGCCAAGAGTACGCTATGAAAGAGACCGTAACCCATTTCGAGAAGCTCCTGTCGACGATTCAACGCCTTCGAGGCGACTCCGGCTGTCCCTGGGACCGTCGGCAAACGACCGATTCATTGGTAACATATCTCAACGAGGAGTTCGGCGAAATCACCGACGCGATCGCCCAGGGCGATCGCCAGAACCTTTGTGAAGAGTTAGGTGATTTCTTATATTTAATCATCATGCTCGCCGAAATCAACGCCGCAGAGCAAACGTTCACTCTCGACGACGTGCTGACTGCCATCAATGAAAAACTGATCAGACGGCATCCCCATGTCTTCGCCGGCACCCCGATTCTCGACGACGCGGCCTTGACCGAGCAGTGGCAGCACATCAAAGCTCAGGAAAAAGCAGAGAAAAGCTGAGCTATCGTCAAAAGCATCGGCGCCACTAAACATGATACTGCGCCATCTCCACGCATGGCAGGCAGATAACCGCCCGAGTCGGTACAATGTCTACCGGTTGATACCGAGAAATCATTTGACTCAGCAGACCATAATGCAGTATGATTACAAGTTTGTCGGTGGACAGATGACCCTGTCCGTCCGCACGTATCCCTCCTCGCTCTCTGCACGATACACGGAAAGCGAGGGCCGAACGGCGGCATGACCCGCCACGCAAAACGTCCACGAGGAGGATCGCATGAGAAGGTATGAACAGGTCTATATTCTTCGCCCGTCCCTGAGCGAGAATGAGATCAGCACGGCAATCGAGAACACCAACAACATCGTGCTCGGTGATCAGGGAACAATCATCCAGCTTGACAAGTGGGGCATGCGCAAGCTGGCGTATCCCATCAAGAAAGAAACTCAAGGGTTTTACGTATTTTGCGATTTCGCCGGGACACCGAAAGCCGTTGCCGAAATCGAGCGAAAATTTCGGATCGACGATGCGGTACTCAAGTACATGTCGGTAAAAATCTCTGATTCCATTAGCGACGACGAGATAGCTGCGGCGCAAGAAACGGCTGCCGCCAAGGCAAGCGCTGCCGACCAGGATGACGAATCCGAGGATTCACCGGTAGCAGAGGATGATGCCGACGACAGCAACGATACCGAAAACGAGGACAAACAATAATCGCTCACCCGCCGAAACCGGAGCCCAAGGAGATACATCATGGCCGCACGACCACAAAGAAAACTCTTTTCCCGAAAAAAAGTCTGCCGCTTCTGCATGGATAAGGACTTGACCATTGACTACAAAGATCACAAGACACTTCGCAATTTTGTTACCGAACGGGGCAAGATCATTCCGAGAAGAATCCTCGGCACCTGCGCTACTCACCAGCGCCAGCTCTGTTCAGCCGTCAAACGTGCCCGTCAAATAGCCCTGCTCCCCTATTCAGGAAATACCCAGGGTTAAATGGAAGCAGCGACAGGAGCAGCAGTGATCGACCAAGAATCAGGTCCTATCGGGAACAACCGGGCAGTGCAGTTCGTTCTGCTGTTTGCCCTGCTCATCCTGTTGCCCGGCCTGCAGGGAGCCTTCTTCGGCTGGCTGTATTTTATGCTGCCGACAGCGGTGCTCTTTGCCATGTATCGCTGGGAGCATGGCTTTCGCCTGGTGCTCGCCGGTCTGTTCATTGCCGCCGTAATCGGGGGGCTGATCGGCGCCTGGGGAACGATTGTTCTTGCCGGCCTGCTCATCCCGACCGGCTATACCTTGGCCAATTCCGCCCTGCAACATGACAGCCCGGCCATGTCCGGTCTTAAGGGCACCGTGGCGCTGCTTTCCTGCTGCTTGCTGCTGATCGCCGGCCAAACACTATTTTCCGGTGTTAACCCGATCAGCGCCTTTCTCGGCTCCCTCGACCACGATATCGAGGCGGCACTTGCATCATACCGGCAAAGCGAAGCGTTTGCACCGGACACGATGGCCCTGCTGGAACAGTCGTTTTATCAGATGAAAACGGTGCTGCCCAATATCCTGCCATCCCTGTTCGCCAGCATGGCAGTGTTTGTCTCCTGGCTGGCCATGCTGACCGGCAACCGACTGATCCGCCGTCTGACCGGGTATCAGCCATGGGAGGAGCACACCATATGGCACCTTCCGGATCGTCTGGTCTGGCTGTTCATCGGCGCCGCAGTGCTCTCTTTACTACCGCTCGGCACAATTCGTCTGGTCGGCATCAACCTGCTGATACTGCTCAGCCTGGTTTATGTTCTGCAGGGGTTTTCCATTCTCGCCTTTTTCCTGCATAAGTGGAAGACCCCCCTGCTACTGCGCTTTTTCGTTTACGGCATGATGCTCTTTCAATCGTTCGGCGCCATGTTGCTGCTCGGCGTCGGCCTGGCCGATGTCTGGTTCGACATGAGACGGCTCGGCAAAAGCGCCCCGCCGCCGGAGGACGATGTTCGACCGTAACAGAAACACCACTGAGTCTTTTGCAAAACTTAGATTTTCGATCAAAATCAAGGCATGTGAAAAATTTTACCGCAGGCATACACATGATATTCCGAGGATAAAATTTTGAGCATAACGCAGAGTTTGGGCGAAAAGATTGTTTTGCAAATGGCTCCACTGCTTAACAGAATCGTCAAGCATAACCCGATATGAGGAATCAACCATGGAACTCATACTGAAACAAACCATAGAAAAGCTGGGCCGTGAAGGCGACATCATCAAGGTAAAACCCGGCTACGGCAGGAATTATCTGCTACCGCAGGGCAAAGCCGTCCTCGCCACCCCGGTCAACCTTGCCGTCCTTGAGAAACACCGGGCGGAGATTCAGGCCCGCCTTGCTACGGAGCAGAAACAGGCAGAGGCTGCGCTCAACAAACTTAACGGTGTCGTTCTTGAATTCGATGCCTTGGTCGGCGACGACGATAAGTTGTTCGGTTCCATCTCCATTAACGATATTTGCGAGAAACTAGCCGACAAGAACATCGTCGTGGAGAAGAAGCAGGTCATTTTGAGCGAACCGATCAAATCACTCGGCGAACGCCAGGTCTCCGTCAAGGTCGGCTTCGACCTGTTTGCTGAAATCACCGTCAAGGTAAGCGCTCAGCAGAGCGACGCCTGACATCCGGCACGCCGTCCGACGCCTCGCCTGTCCGCCGGCGAAACATCCTGGCCGGAGAATTCCGGGGCGGCGGAGACGAAATGTAAACACACCGGCAGTTGGCCAGCTGTCCCGGTGTGTTTTTGTTTTGACAGCAAAGAGACGTTGTATTAGACAGCAACCTGTGGTCCCCTCGAAGCCGATGCCTATGAATGATTTACTCTCATCAGCAACAGCTCCCAGCCGCCCGGCCGGAAGCCGTGTCCCGCCGCACAACGTCGAGGCCGAACAATCGGTGCTCGGCTCGATTCTGCTCAAGGACAAGGCCTTCGCGACGGTGGTCGACATCGTTTCCGCCCAGGATTTCTATCGCGACAGTCATCGTATCATCTTTTCGGCGATGATCGAGCTCTTCAATCGGAACGAACCGCAGGATCTGGTCACCATCACCAGTCTGCTCAACGACACCAACCGGCTGGAAGCCGCCGGCGGCGCTTCCTACCTGGCGTCGTTGACATCGATCGTGCCGGTTACCGCCAATATCGCCGCCTATGCCCGAATCGTTCGTCAGAAATCGGTCCTGCGTAACCTGATCAACACCAGCAGCGATATCGCCAACCGCTGTTTCGAAGAACAGGATGACATCGATCAACTTGTCGACGACGCCGAACAATCTATTTTCGATATCGCCGGCAAGAAAGACACCACCGTCTTCCAGCCCCTGAAAAGCGTCATCCCCGGTTGCTTCGACAAGATCGAGCAACTCTACAAGCGCAAGGAACTGATTACCGGGGTTCCGACGGGCTACTACGAACTCGACAAACTGACCGCCGGCCTGCAGCCGTCGGATCTGATCGTGCTTGCCGCTCGCCCGTCCATGGGCAAGACCGCCTTCGCACTGAATCTAGCCCAACATGCCGCGCTCGTCGAGAAGACCGGTGTCGCCGTCTTCAGCCTGGAGATGTCCCGGGAACAACTTGCCATGCGTCTTCTCAGCACCGTCGGCCATATCGATTCGCAACGGATCCGTACCGGTCGGTTGCATACCGAAGATTGGCCGCACCTTACCCGGGCTGTCGGCATGCTCTCCGATGCTCCCATTTATATCGACGACACCCCGGCCCTCTCCATCCTCGAGATGCGCTCAAAGATACGGCGACTGGCGGCCCGGCATGATATCGGTCTGATCATCGTCGATTACCTGCAGTTGATGCGGGGGCGCAACGCCGAGAACCGCACCCAGGAAATCAGCGATATCTCCCGCTCGCTCAAGGCACTTGCCAAGGAACACGGCGTACCGGTACTGGCCCTGTCTCAGCTCAACCGTGGCCTGGAAAGCCGGACCGACAAACGCCCGATGATGGCCGACCTGCGCGAGTCCGGCGCCATCGAGCAGGATGCCGATGTAATCTGCTTCATTTACCGGGACGAGGTCTACAACAAGGCGGAAGACAATCCCAACAAAGATATCGCTGAGATCATCATCGGCAAACAGCGAAACGGGCCGACCGGGCTGGTTCGCTTGTTTTTTAAAAAAGAGTACACGATGTTCGAAAATCTCAGTTCCTACGACGAATCGTCATGAAACGGGTCGATCGCCCGTCGGCTTCCAGCAACCACAGACCAGTCAGCTGCAGGAGAAATAAGGCATGAGTGAGGAAAGCCCTTTTCCGCAGAAATACGATTTCTGCGCCGTGGAAAAACGATGGCAGGAGTATTGGGAAACCAACAAGACATTTCGCGTCGTCGAAGACGAGGCGAAACAGAAATACTATGTACTGGAAATGTTCCACTACCCATCGGGGCGCATCCACATGGGACATGTCCGGAATTACACGATCGGTGACGTGGTTGCCCGCTACAAGCGACTGCGTGGCTACAACGTACTCCATCCGATGGGCTGGGACGCATTTGGGCTGCCCGCCGAAAATGCCGCCCAGAAACACCGAACCCACCCGGCCAAGTGGACCTACGAGAATATCGCCTACATGAAGTCCCAGTTAAAAAAGCTCGGTTTTTCCTATGACTGGGATCGGGAATTTGCCACCTGCGACGCCGATTACTACCGCTGGGAACAAAAGCTGTTCCTGGAGATGTATGACCGTGGGCTCGTCTATCGAAAGATCACCACGGTCAATTGGTGCGACACCTGTCAGACCGTACTGGCCAACGAGCAGGTCATCGAAGGAACCTGCTGGCGCTGCGACGCGTTCGTGCAACCGCGAAAAATGCACGGTTGGTTCTTCAAGATCCTCGACTACGCCGACGAACTCCTCGAAGACCTGAGCACGCTCGACGGCTGGCCGGAAAAGGTGGTGACCATGCAGAATAACTGGATCGGCAAGTCGACCGGTCTGATCTGCAATTTCCCGGTCGAAGACGGTGATGAAGAGCTCGCCATATTCACCACCCGCCCCGACACCATTTTCGGTGTTACCTTCATGTCGATCGCCGCCGAACACCCCTTGGTCGACACACTGATTGCTGGCGGTGACCGGGAAAAAGAGCTGCGCGCCTTCATCGCCGCCATCGCCGACGAAAAACGGCGGCGCCCGGTAACCGACGAACTCGACAAAAAAGGGATGTTTACCGGCCGCTACTGCCGCAATCCATTCAATAATCAGCGTGTACCGATCTACATTGCCAATTTCGTGTTGATGGAGTACGGCACCGGCGCCGTCATGGCCGTCCCGGCGCACGACCAGCGCGATTTCGAATTTGCCCGGACTTATTCGCTGCCCATCGTACCGGTGGTCATCCCGCCCGACACCGAACTCGATCCCGACCGGATGACAGCCGCCGCCACCGAGCCCGGTCGCCTGATCAACTCGGGCACCTTCGACAACATGGACTCCATCGAGGCACAGGCCGCCATCATCGCCCATGCCGAAGACATCGGTTGCGGCACAAGCCACACCACCTATCGCTTGCGTGATTGGGGAATCTCACGGCAGCGCTATTGGGGAGCGCCGATCCCGATGATTCATTGCTCGAGCTGCGGCGTGGTCCCGGTTCCGCTCGAAGATCTGCCGATCCGCTTGCCGGACGGCGCCGACACCGGCGCCGAGGAATGCACCCCGCTCAGCCGCCGGCCGGATTTTATCAATACCACCTGCCCGTCCTGCGGCGGGCCTGCCCAGCGTGAAACAGACACCATGGACACCTTCGTCGAGTCGTCCTGGTATTTCGCACGCTTTGCCTGTTCCGACAATGACGACGCTATCCTTGACGGTCGTACCGACTACTGGCTGCCTGTCGACCAATATATCGGCGGTGTCGAGCACGCCATTCTGCACCTGCTCTATTCGCGTTTTTTCACCAAAGTGCTGCGCGATCTCGGCTATTTGAACATCGATGAACCATTCACCAATCTGTTGACCCAGGGAATGGTCATCAAGGATGGGGCCAAGATGTCAAAGTCCAAAGGGAACGTGGTCGATCCCGATCAGTTGATCGGCCAGTACGGGGCCGATACCGTTCGCCTCTTCAGCCTGTTTGCCGCACCGCCGGAACGCGACCTGGAATGGAACGCCCAGGGGGTTGAAGGGGCCAGCCGCTTTCTCAACCGGGTCTATCGCACCATCGTCCATCTTGCCGAACACCGTGCCATCGCAGCCCCTGCCGCAGACCACGGCGAAAGTGATCGTGACCTGCAACGAAAACTGCATCAGACCATAAGGAAGGTGAGCTTCGACATCGACAATGATTTTCACTTCAATACCGCCATCAGTGCGGTCATGGAGTTGTTCAACGCGCTGTCCGCAGCAACCGACGAGACGAAGCCGCAACAGGCAACCCCGGCCGTCATCGAAGAGGTGATCAGGACCATGCTGGTCCTGCTCTCCCCGATGGTGCCGCATTTCTGCTCGGAGATGTGGCGCATCATGGCTTTCACCGATACGCTCGAGGATCAATCCTGGCCGTCTTTCGATGAGGAGACGGCTCGCGAAGATCAGCTGACCATTGTCCTCCAGGTCAACGGCAAGGTCAGGTCACGTCTGCAGGTTGGCGCCGACATCAGTGACGAGGAGCTCCGTGAACAGGCTGTAGCCGATGCCAATATGGTCCGCTATATCGAGGGCAAAGAGATCAAAAAGATCATCGTCGTCAAGAAGAAACTTGTTAATATCGTTGTTTAATACTAGTATGAAACAGTTCCGGCGCCGCTGGCTGCCGGCGGTAAGACGACAGGCGCTGTCGTCTTCAACCCATCAGAAAGGAGTCCTGCCGTGAAACTGCTCGTTCGTTTCTTCGTGGTTGTTCTGGGAACCACCCTTCTGCTCGGTGGCTGCGGATACCGCAATCCCTATGTCTATTCCGGCCCGGAAAAATCCATTTACGTGACCACCTGGAAAAACCGAACCAGTGAGCTGCAACTCGATGCCGATATTTACCAGGCTTTGATCAGATGGTTCCAAAAATCCGGCTCCATCTCCATTACCAAGCAGAAGGAGGGGGCCGATCTGATCCTGGCCGGCGAGATCATCTCCTACAATCTGCCGAGTCTCACCTACGGCGCCAACAATGCCGCCTCGACGGTCAAACTGCGCCTCAGGGTACGCTATATCCTTAAGGAGCTCAGCACCGACAAGGTGCTGATCGAGCAATCCTCGGAAGAATGGATCGAGGACTTCCGGGTCAGTTCCGATTCAGCACTGACCAGGGACAATGGCGACCGGGCCCTGGAAACGATCATCGAAAACATGGCGCAGAAAATCTACCAACGCTCCCTGGTACAGATTTCCAAAATGCCCTGACAAACCGGCTTTCTTGAACGCTCACACCGGCCTTAGGCCGCCGCACGTGCCAGTTCGGTGTGAGTTGGTATTCGGCCCTTCCGGCGGTCGTTCGCGCAGTGTTTCGCTTTGACGTATTATCCAAGATCATGTCCATCGGCAGCGTGCCTCTCTCCGGACGATTAATTCTCGCTCCGCTCGCCGGGTACAGCGACCTGCCGTTCAGGCTCTTGTGCCGGCGGCACGGCGCGGCACTTTGCGTGTCGGAAATGATCAGCTCGCACGGAGTCTTCTACAACCAGACGGCCACCAAAGCGCTGCTCGTCAGTTGCCCCGAGGAGCGACCGGTGTCTTTTCAACTCTTCGGGGCCGACGCGGCGATCATGGCCGCGGCCGCCGGCCGGCTCAACGATTATCGCCCGGACCTGATAGATATCAATATGGGCTGCCCGGTCAAAAAGGTAACCAAACGAGGCGGTGGCGCCGCCCTGATGAACGATCTGGAACTAGCCGAACGAATAATCTCAGCGGTGGTGGCGGCAGCCGACTGCCCGGTTACCGTTAAATGCCGCATCGGACCGGATCGCACCAATATCAACGTCACCGAGTTCGCCCGCATGGCTGAGGAAGCCGGCGCCGCCGCTATCACCGTCCATGGCCGAACCTGGAAACAGGGTTTTTCCGGGCAGGCCGACTGGCACCAGATCGCCCTGGTCAAACAGGCCGTCTCTATTCCGGTGATTGGCAACGGAGACATCGGCGATTACCACCAGGCGCAGGCACGACTGGCTGAAACCGGCTGCGACGCGGTGATGATCGGCCGCGGGGCGCTTGGCAATCCATGGGTATTCTCCCCTGCCGGTCGACCCGGCACGCCGGAAGGCATCCTCGCCACCGCCCGGCAGCATATGACCCTGATAGCAGATCATGGCAACACCACCCATCTCGGTGCCATCAAGAACCAGATAGGAAGATATTACAAGGGTTTGCCGGGCGCAGCTCGATTTCGCGCAGCCATCTACCAGGCCACCGACTGGCAGGCACTGACCACTGTTCTCAACACCGTCAGCGCGCCGTCGGATTGAGATTTTCTCCTTCTCTCCCTGTAACGGATACCCTCCATGACTGATGGTCACAACGAAGCATGAAAACCGGCAGCGTGGTCGGATGTGCTGGTTGATCCCCCCTCCGGCTGCTGCGCTGCGGCCTGATCGGCCGGGCTCCGAGGCCGGCAACCAGGCCATCCATGGCCTGGTGTGAAGCGTTCGGGCCTGATTCTCGGCCCCGCCGGGCCTATGCGATGCAGCCTCCGAGAGAACCAACCAGCCCGGGAAGTTCAGCCTGTGGAACTGATTTTCATTAAAAGTTAGCGGGGGACAGGTTAAAACCAGTCCCTCCGATTTTCATATAAAAACGATTCCGATGACACACTGGAAACACCTGCTCCGTCACAGTATTACCAGTTACGAAGAGCTCTGCCGCTGTTTTCCCGGCCGGATCGATCCAGCCGTCGCTGCGGTCATCGAGCGTTATCCGCTGCGCATCAATCCCTATTACCTGAAACTGATCCGAACAACCGGCCTGCCGCTTTTTCTACAGGCCGTTCCTCGTCCGGAGGAACTGAGCGATCCTGTCGGAATTCCTGATCCGCTCGCCGAAGAAAAGCTCAGCCCGGTCCCCGGTATCGTGCACAAGTACCCGGACCGTGTCCTTTTTCTGGTTACGAGCCAGTGCGCGCTCTATTGCCGTTTCTGTACACGCAAGCGGCACGTCGGTCGGCCGAGCATGCCGGTTGGCGATTCATCGTTTGCTGCCGGTCTTGACTACCTGAAAGCACACCCGGAAATCAAAGACGTATTGCTCTCCGGCGGCGACCTGCTATTGCTCGACGACGACCGGCTCGACGAAATACTTGCCGCACTGCGGGCCATCCCTTCGGTAGAAATCATCAGGATCGGCAGCAGGGTGCCGTGTACCCTGCCAATGCGCGTGACCAAGAAACTGTGCAGGATCCTTAAGCGGTACCATCCCCTTTTCATCAATACCCACTTCAACCATCCGGCGGAATTGACCGACGAAGCGCAGCTCGCCTGCCACCGCCTTGCCGATGCCGGGATTCCTCTCGGCTGCCAGACCGTTCTT
>JAZBPM010000299.1:0-8759 GCA_036351615.1 Desulfofustis sp. | reverse complement strand
CTCTGTGGTTCAAACATCCTGATCATGCGTCATCCGGAGTCGATTCGTCTGGCCAAGGAATATATCAAAGCGATGATGGCGGGTGGATCCGTGGCCGAGGTGGCGCCGATCGAAAAACGGCTTGCTTCCGTTGCCGTCGATTTTGCCGCATTGGCACCGCCGCTTGACCTGACCATCGAGGAGGAGAAAAAGGCTGCCGCTCCTGTGAAAAAGGAAGCACCGGCCAAGAAGGATGCTCCGGCCAAACCGGCCGCGCCGGTCAAGGAAGCTGCCGCGCCAGCAGCGAAAAAGGAAGAGGTTGCTGCCAAACCGGCGGTGGCCGAGCAGGACGCCACGGCGACTGCGGAGGCGGCAGCCAAAGAGAAAGCCGAAGCGGAGATGAAGGCTAAAGCTGATGCGGAGGCCAAGGCCAAGGCCGAAGCCGAAGCCAAAGTGAAGGCCGAGGAAGAGGCGAAAGCCAAGGTCGAGGCGGAGGCCAAAGCCAAAGCGGAGGCCGAGAAGCAGGCCGCGGCGGACGCGCGGGCGGCGCGGGAAGCCGAGGAGAAGGAACTGCGGGCCAAACGGGCCAGAGAACGGGCCGAATTGGCGGCCAAGCGGACTGACGAACCAACGGTACAGGGAACAATGACCCCTGCTGCGATACAAAAGACCGAGCAGCAGAAGATACTTGAAATGCTCGACAGATTCCACAAGCGTGTGTGATCGATCTGTTCGGTGTTCAGGCGGACGTAACGAAATTTTTTGTGGAGGAAGATCAGATGGCAGAATTACAAGCAAAAACCGCTGCGAAAGAGCCTAAGCTCGTGGACCCGAGAGATGCTTCGATCGACCCGGCAACCCAGGAGATGATTCAACGGGCGCAACGGCTGCAGGTGGAGACGGTATTCGATCGTGCCATGACTATGAAACCCTGTGCGATCGGCATGCAGGGGATTTGCTGCAAAAACTGTGCGATGGGTCCGTGCCGTCTGCCGCTTCCGAAGGGCGGGATTACCGGCGAAGACACGCGGAAAGGATTGTGCGGTGCCACCGCCAACACCATCTGCGCACGAAACTTCATTCGTATGATCGCCGGCGGTGCCGCGGCCCACTCCGATCACGGCCGTTCGGTGGCCGAGGTCTTCCGTTCGGTGGCCCGCAAGGAAAGTCATGACTATTCCATCAAGGATCCGATCAAACTGGTTGATATCGCACCGTATTTTGATGTGGCTACGACGGTTGAGGTTGACGGTAAAACGGTGGATCGCGACCTCGACGAGATCGCCCTCGAGGTGGCTGAGGCTGCCTATGCCGAGTGGGGTAAGCCGGAGGGTAGCATCAAGTATATCAAGCGGGCCCCGAAACCGCTCCAGGAGAAATGGGAGCAGGAAGGTGTCGTGCCCCGCAACGTGGACCGGGAGATCGTCGAGATCATGCACCGCACCCACATGGGCGTCGATCAGGACTACAAGAACCTCATGAAGCAGGGCACCCGGGCGGCGCTGGCCGACGGCTGGGGCGGCTCGATGATCGCTACCGATCTGCAGGACGTCTTGTTCGGCACTCCGTCGCCATTGCAGTCAGAAGCCAATCTCGGCGTCATGAAGGAGGACCACGTCAACATCATCGTGCACGGTCACGAACCGGTGCTCTCCGAGATGGTCGTTGCCGCTTGTCAGTCCCAGGAGATGATTGCCTATGCCCAGGAGAAAGGGGCCAAAGGCATTCAGCTGTCGGGTATCTGCTGTACCGCCAATGAGGTGTTGCAGCGCCACGGCGTGCCGCCGGCAGGCACCTTCCTGCAGCAGGAACTGGCGATCATCACTGGCGCCTGTGATGCGATGGTGGTCGATATCCAATGTATTTTCCAGAACCTGGCCAATGTCGCCAAGTGTTTTCACACCAAGCTTATCACCACTCATCCGATCGCCAAGATGGAGCAGGAAAACGTCATCCATATCGAGTTTGACGAGCATCACGCGATGGAAGATGCGAAGCGCATCGTCAAGATGGCTATCGACAACTTCCCCAACCGCAGTGCCGATGTCATGATCCCGCGGCATAAGACCGCGCAGATCGCCGGTTTCGGCGTCGAGTCGATCCGCTATCATCTCGGCGGGACCTTCCGTGGTGATTACTACACTCTCAACGACAATATCATCAACGGCCGTATCCGCGGTATCGCCGGTGTGGTTGGCTGCAACAATGCCCGGACCAAACATAACGAAGAGCATATCACCATCATCAAGGAACTGATCAAGAATGATGTCATCGTGCTGACCACCGGCTGCAGCGCCATTGCCGCCGGTATGCATGGCCTGATGACCCCGGGAGCTGCCGCTGTTCATTGCGGTCCCGGCCTAGCCGAGGTCTGCGAGACGGTCGGTATTCCGCCGGTGCTCCATCTCGGTTCCTGCGTCGACAACAGTAGGATACTGCTGGCTGCCACCGAGGTGGTCAAGGCGGGCGGGCTCGGCAACGATATCTGTGACCTGCCGGCCGCGGGCAGCGCTCCGGAGTGGATGAGTGAGAAGGCCATCTCGATCGGCCACTACTTTGTTGCTTCAGGTGTCTATACGGTATTTGGCTATTCGCTGCCGTTGGAAGGCGCTCCGGTATTCAAGGATTACCTCTACAAGGATATGGAAAGAATGTACGGCGGCATGTGGGATTGCGAACCCGATCCGGTCAAGCATGCGCACAAGATGATTGCTCATATCGACAAGAAGCGCAAAGAACTCGGTATCGACAAGGCCCGGGAACGCGTTCTGATGGATATGGCCGATCGTCAGGCCCTTGGAATGGAATAAGCATATACATATGCAGGGGAGTCAATCCTGAATAAAGGAGGATAGCATGTCAAGATTAGTAGCTTTTGCAGCGATACAAGGCGGCTACAAGGTCGTGTCGCAGGTCGAAGGCGAGTTGGAGAAAGCACTCGCTTCCAACGACGCCGCCACCAAGATCGGTTTCGGCAATACCGCCTATTATCTGCCGGTTATCTACTCGCTGACCGGTATGAAATGCGAGACCCTGGAAGACCTCAGAAAACCGCTGGAGTTTGCCCGTGGTCTGTTGCCGCCCCATGTCAAGGGCCAGAATCACCTGCCCTATCTCGGACCGCTGCTCGATGCCGGCATGGCCGGGATTTTCGCCTATGAGGTCAAGGAAGCACTGCGCATCCTGAGAGAACCGGAATTCTACACGTTCACCGAGGATCCCGATATCGATGCCGGCAAGATCTGGGTCGGCCCGGCCGATGATACCATTCTCCGTAAGCGCGGCGTCGAGTTCGTCGACGGTTCCGCGCCCGGTTTTGCCGCTATCGTCGGTGCCGCGCCGAACCCGGAGATCGCCAAGATGATCGTCGAGGATTACCAGAAGAAAAGCCTCTACATCTTCTGCGCCGCGAATCATAACGGTAAGACGGTCATTGAGCAGTGTCTTGAGGCGGGTATGCAGATCGGCTGGAATACTCGAATCGTCCCGTTCGGACCGGATATCAGCTCCGCCGTTTTCGCGCTCGGTTTCGCCAACCGCGCCGCCATGGCCTTCGGCGGTGTCCAGCCGGGCGACTATCGGCGCATGCTGATGTACAACAAGAACCGCATCTTCGCCTTTGTCAACGCGCTGGGCGATGTCGGCACCGAATGGGCGGTGGCGGCGGCCGGTGCGGTCAACTGGGGTTTCCCGAGCCTGGCCGATACCGATATCCCGGAAATCTTGCCGACCGGTATCTGTACCTATGAACATGTCGTCGCCAATGTGCCCCATGACGAGATTTGTCAGAAGTCCGTCGAGGTTCGCGGGCTGAAAATCAATATTACCGAAATCGACATTCCGCTCGCCTTCGGTCCGGCCTTCGAGGGCGAGCGTGTCCGTGGCGGCGATCTCTATTGCCAGATGGGCGGCGGTAAGACGCAGTGTACCGAATTGGTCAAGATGGCCGACATGAAGGAGATCGAAGACGGCAAAGTCGAGGTGGTCGGCCCGGATATCGCCGACCTGAAGGAAGGCGACACCTTGCCCCTCGGCATCTACGTACAGATCGCCGGCCGGGAATTTCAGGAAGATTTCGAGCCGATCCTGGAACGCCAGATCCATCATCTGATCAACTACATCCAGGGCGTCATGCACATCGGTCAGCGTGATATCTCCTGGGTCCGGGTAAGCAAGGCTGCCGTCGAGAAGGGCTTTTCGCTCAAACATCTCGGTATCGTCCTGCACGCCAAGTTCCATCAGGAATTCCAGAAGATTCTCGACAAGGTCCAGATCACGCTCTATTCCAAGAAAGAAGATGTCGACAAATTGACCGAGCGGGCCCGGGCCGAGTACAAACACCGTGACGAACGGGTCGACAAGATGACCGACGAGGATGTCGACACCTTCTATTCCTGCACGCTCTGCCAGTCTTTTGCGCCGAGCCATGTCTGCACGGTCAGCCCGGAGCGGACCGGTCTGTGCGGCGCCTACAACTGGATGGACTGCAAGGCTTCATTCGAGATCAATCCGACCGGCCCGAACCAGCCGATCAAGAAGGGCAAGGTTCTCGATACCAAACTCGGCCGCTTCGAGGGTGTTGACGAATTTCTCAAGCAAGCGTCGAAAGGGGCCCACGAGACCTACAACTTCTATTCCATGGTGCATGCACCGATGACCACCTGCGGCTGCTGCGAGTGCATTGCTGCGATGCTGCCATCCTGCAACGGCGTCATGACGGTCAACCGCGACTATGCCGGCGAGACGCCGTGCGGCATGAAGTTCACCACGCTGGCCGGTGTCATGGGCGGTGGCGCTGCCTCGCCGGGCTTTGTCGGCCACTCCAAGTTCAACGTCACTCAGAAGAAGTTCATCCTTGGTGATGGCGGCCTGCTTCGTGTCGTCTGGATGCCCAAGAGTCTCAAGGACGAAATCTACGATCGGCTCAATACCCGCGGCAAGGAGATGGGTGTCGAGAATCTCGCCGACATGATTGCCGATGAAACCGTCGGTATAACCGACGACGAGATTCTGCCGTTCCTCCAGGAAAAAGGACATCCGGCCCTGAACATGGAACCATTGATCAGCTAACAATAACGGGCCCTGACCGGCCGCACTGTGTGCGGCCGGTCCTGTTTTTTGTCCCGAAAAACAGAAGAGGAGAGAACACCGATGGCATTAACAGGAATGCAAATATTCAAGCTCCTGCCGAAAACGAACTGCAAGGAGTGCGGGGTGCCGACATGTCTTGCCTTTGCCATGAACCTGGCATCGGGCAAGGCGGAACTTGACTCCTGTCCGTATGTCTCCGACGAGGCCCGGGCACAGCTGGAAGAGGCTGCTGCTCCGCCGATTCGTCAGGTGGCATTGGGCAAAGGGGTCAGAGCGACCAAGACCGGTGGTGAGACGGTCTTGTATCGGCACGAGAAGACGTTCTATAACCCAACCCTGATTGCCGGTCTGATCACCGCCGACAAGGCAGCGGACGACGTAGCAAAAACCCTCACAGACTGGCATGCGCTGCAGTATGAGCGGGTCGGACTTAATCTGCGGCCGGAGCTGGTAGCCGTCAAGGACGTCAGTGGAGACGCTGCGGCCTTTGCCGCCGTGGCCAAACAGGTTGCCGAAACCTCGGAATTCAATATCATCCTGATGAGCGAGGATGTCGCCGTGATGGAAGCGGCGGTTGCCGCCTGCGGCTTCAAGCGGCCGCTGCTTTATGCGGCGACGGCGGCCAACGTCGAGGCGCTTGGCAAATTGGCCCTGGACAACAACCTGCCCCTGGCAGTCAAGGCCGATTCCATTGACGGCTTGGTCGAATTGACTACCACCCTGACCGGCATGGGGCTCAAAGACCTGGTGCTCGACCCCGGTTCCCGCGAGGTGAAGCAAGGGCTCGAGGATATGATCGCACTGCGCCGGGCGGCACTGAAGGACGGTAATCGGGCGCTCGGTTTCCCGACCATTGCCTTCCCGTGTGAGATGGCCGGCAATACCGACATGGAAGCGCTGGTCGCCGGCATGTATATCTCCAAATATGGTGGCATTGTCGTCCTCTCCAACCTGACCACTGAAGCGCTGTTCCCGTTGCTCCTCGAGCGGCTCAATATCTATACCGACCCGCAGCGGCCGATGACGGTCACCGAGGGCATTTACGAAATCGGCACTCCGGATGAAAATTCTCCGGTCCTGGTTACCACCAACTTTGCGTTGACGTACTTCATCGTGTCTGGTGAGATCGAGGCGAGCAAGGTATCGTCATGGCTGCTGATAAAGGATTCCGAGGGACTTTCAGTGTTGACCGCCTGGGCCGCCGGCAAGTTCAGCGGCGACGATGTCGGCCTCTTCGTCAAGAAGTCCGGTATTGCCGACAAGGTGAAGCACACCGAACTGATCATTCCCGGGTATGCCGCTTCCATCGTTGCCGATGTCGAGGAGGAATTGCCCGGCTGGACCATCACCGTCGGACCGCGGGAGGCTGCCCATCTTCCCGGCTTTTTGAAGGCGCGCTAGCGAAGAGCGGCCGGCGCCCGGTGTCGGGCGGCGATTCAGGCACCGGGCGTGTAGTTCGGTTGCTGCTATTTTCGACCATCATGAAAGGAGAGAGCATATGATTTTATTCGGTGAAAGCCTCAACGTCATTTCCAAGAAAATTGGAACGGCGTTCAAGGAGCGCGATCCCAAGCCGATTCAGGAAGAGGCCCTTGAGCAGAAAAAACTCGGCATGGATTATATCGATATCAACCTGGGGCCGGCCAAAAAAGACGGTCACGAATTGATGCCCTGGGTTTGCCAGGTGGTCCAGGAGGTGGTGCCCGATTTGCCGCTCCTGCTTGATACCAGCAATATCGCTGCGATCGAGGAAGGGCTCAAGGTCCTCAAACCGGTGAGCAAGCCCCATATCGTCAACTCGATCATGGCTCGGGCCGAACGCTATGAAGTGATGCTGCCGATGGCGGCCAAGTACGAGGCCGATATCGTTGCTCTGCTCTGGGGGCCGGATGGATTGCCCCGTGACGAAAACGAGCGGGCGGCACTCTGTGTCGAGTTGCTCTATGCCGCCAACGAAGCGGGCATCCCGAACGAGAAAATCTGGGTTGACGGCATCGTGACCCCGGTCAATATCCAGCAGGCGCAATGTGTCAGCCTGCTCAATTTCCAGATGATGCTCGAAGATATCGCCCCCGGTGCGATGAGTACCTGCGGCCTGTCCAATATCTCCAACGGCCCGCCGGTACAGCTGCGTCCCATCCTCAATACCACCTATATGGTTATGCTCGAGCGCTACGGCATGAAAGCGGTAATCAGTGACCCGCTCGATACCAACCTGACCGCAGTGGCCAAGGGCAAGCGGCCGGAAATCGTCGATATCGTCCATCAGGCGATGGATGGCACCGCCCCCGATCCTTCCACGCTGGACAAGGAACTTGGCGATTATGTCAAAACGGTCAAGGTGATCATGGGCGAGACATTGTTCTCCGATTCCTACCTTGACATCTGATTCATTTTCTTCGCAATCCCGGCCCCATTCCCGAAAAGAATGGGGCTATTTTTTTTGTTCGTGATTACCTTGGTCCGTAAGATAGGTAAACGATCGGCGGATACTGCGTAACGGGAGACGAACATGGTGGAAAACAAGCATACCGAAGGCTGGGTGTGGGTAATCGTCCACGATCAGGCCGACAGTGGTCATTATCTCGGCCTGCACAGCGAGGAAGACGGTGTCGACTTTATCCCCGCCTTTATCAGCCGGGAAGCGGCTGATGATTGTTATCTGAACTTGCCGCGGCAGAAAGGGCATAAGTATGAAATTCAGGCGGTCCATATCGACGAGTTGGCCGACGACGCAAAGAAAAACGGTTTTACCGTAGCCTTCGTGGACGGCAACGGCAAGATCGTTGACCGTCACGGCAAAACCGTCTGATCTATCGGATCGCCAGGATACAGGGTCCACACCACGGTGGAACAGGGGATGAATTGAGATGGGACTGAAGATTGCGATAGGCGGTAAGGGCGGGGTCGGCAAGACCACCGTTGCCGCGTTGCTGGCCAGAGCGCTGGCCGTTGATCCGGCCAACAAGGTGATCGCCATCGATGCCGACCCGGTCGCCAATCTGGCTGCGGCGCTTGGTATCGAAGGGGGTGAGCCGATTACCCCGATTGCCGAATTGCGCGAGTTGATCGCCGAGCGGACCGGCGCCGAACCGGGTACCATGGGCGGCTTTTTTACGCTGAATCCGAAGGTTGACGATATCCCGGACCGCTTTTCCCGCGAGCGGGACAGGGTCAAGCTGCTCGTCATGGGAACCGTGAAAAGCGGCGGTTCCGGCTGTATCTGTCCGGAAAGCACCATCCTCAAGGCGCTGATGACCCACCTCGTACTGTTTCGCGACGATGTCGTGATCATGGACATGGAGGCCGGGGTCGAACACCTCGGCCGGGCCACCTCCGCCTCCGTCGATGCCCTGGTGATTGTCGTCAATCCCGGTGCGCGGAGTCGGGCGGCCGCCGAAACCATTCGCAGACTCGGTCATGACATCGGCATCAAGCGAATTCTCGTGCTCGGTAATCGCGTCAGGGACGCAGAAGATGAAGCGTTGATCAGGGAGGCGTTGCCGGATTATCAGATCATCGGTTTCCTGCCGGAAAACGACGAGATCGTTCAGGCCGACCGCCAGGGGCGCCGTCCCTTTGACCAGATCGCCGAGGCGCCGCGCCAGCTGCACGAGGCGGCGGCACAACTGTTCAATCTCAAATAACGGGGGACAGGTTTTAACCTGTCCCCCGTTAACTTTAAATGG
>JAZBPM010000298.1:0-2274 GCA_036351615.1 Desulfofustis sp. | reverse complement strand
TCTTTTCCTTGCCGCCGGACCCGGGTTTCACGATCCGGCCGATGCGGATCTTGCGCGGAAAGCCGTCTTCCTCGCGCTGCTTGTCCCGTTCGAGCAGCTTGTCGATTGAACGGATGCTCACATTGACCGTACTTCGCATGGCGCAGATTCCCTGAAGATCGAACAGGTCGCTGTAGGCGTAAAAGGGGCGATCGGCAAAGGTCGAATCCTCGGCCCGGCCATCCGCCCCATCGGCAGCCAGGCCATGACTGCCTTCAAAAGCCATTTCCGCCCTTATTCTGGCCTCCTGCTCGTCTGTCAGTCCGCGCTTTTTCAACGATGTATAGAGTTTTTCGAGTTCTTCTTTCATGTTGCTCTATTTTTCATCCTCTTGCGTGCAAAAGTACTCGATGGTTTTCTGTGCACAGGTCCGGCAATAACCCAGCTTGTTGAGCATGGTGTCGATCATACGGTCATATAGTTTCTGATTTTCCTCGTTGGTGCGGTTGGCAAGTGCGCCGATCAGGCTGCCGGCCCCGGCGATATCGGATTTCAGGCGCACATCGGTCACTGCCTTGACCAGCTCCAGATTGTCCATGAAATCGTACCCCGGGTCCACCGAGATCTTCTGCCCATAGATCTTGCGGATGGAGGTCCTGAACGATTCACGCTGCTCTTCGGTTTTGAGGCCGAGACGTTCCTCCACGCTGCCGATAAAGCGCTCGTCGATTTTGAGCGCCTTCAATTCGTTGTTTTGGGGGTCTTTGTATTTCCACATTTTATCGGCCCCCAGGTTCTCGGCGTCGATTCCGATGATCATGTTTACGTAGTTCATTACGTCCTTGCGAATGGCCAGCGGCTCATCCATGTAGGCGTTGAACATTTCGGTCATGATGCGTTCGCGGTAGAGTCCCTTGGCGGTTTTAATGTCCTCGAGGTATTTGGCGCGGTCATTGGCCTCGGTAACGTAGTCCAGCACAATCCGATCGAGGGCTTTAAAGATGTCATAGGCGAACATGCACTGGCCTTCATTGGTCTCCGAGCTTTCGATCAAAAGCTGAATCGAGCGCCCGAGGTTGCGCTGCCCAAGGCCTTTTTGGCCAAAGCGGTTGATGATTTCCGGGTCCTGGTTGAGGGTATCAATGACTTCGGCCAGGGTTTTTATGCTTTTTTCTCCGGCGACTTCTCCGGCGGCCAGTTTCATGGTCTCCACCGGGGTCAGTTTTTCCGAGCGCGGTAAGCGAGTCATCACCACGGCCGTTGAGGCCGCGTAGTTAAGGTTCGGGTCCTGATGCAACACCTCCCGGGTAAGCGTGGTGCGGGCTTCACTGCCCAGAGCATAGTTGGTCAAATCTTTCTGCAGCTTGTAATTCGTGTTGTGGGAAACGTAACAGATGCGGCAGCGGTCGACGATGGGCGCTTCCTCTTTCTCGGACAGGAAGCGGTGAAATTCGGAATTGTTGCTGGTGGCGACGATCAAGGTGTCGATTGGCCACTTGTAGCCGTCAATTTCGATGCTGCGGTTCTGGATGACCCCCAGATAAACCTGTACCAGGTCTTTTTTGTTCTTGTATATTTCGTCGCTGAAATGAATGCCGCCGCCGGCCACCCGCGCAAGAGCACCGCGCCTCAGATCAAACCGGTAGGGATTGTTGGTGTCGCTGATGTGCAACAGGCGCTGAATCGACTCCTCCCCAAGCAGATCTACTGCAGATGAGGTAATTTTGTCCTTGGCCGGATATTTCCCGGTGATGGTACCGAGACTCTCCGATAGCGGAACCGGGTTGATTTCGGTCATCTCCAGCATCTTTTCCAGGTTGCCGTCGCAATGACGGCGCAGGTCGGCCCAAATATAGCCGCTGCAGGCGCCCAACGGCCGATAATTGTCATAGAAACCTTCCAGCTGCCCATCCGAAAATCCGAATTGGGCTGCCAGATAGGCCTTGCTTTCATCTGGATTTTCGTACAGGTTCATTGCCAGAATCATAGGGTCCTCGTAGGTCTGGGATTCTATGATGTTGATCTTGCCATAGTTGCCGAGTTTTTCCAGACCGCTGAACCTGAAAGTGTATTTGCGGTTTTCATCCAGACTTAAAAACTGGCGGTAGCGTTCCGAAAGAAGTTCGACCAGAAACGTCTTGCCGTTGCCAGGCTCACCCACCAGGACGAAAGCCATCTCTTTTGACGAGCCGCCCTCGGCCGCATCCTTGACGTATGAGACAAAACTGTTGATTTCTTCATACATGCCAATGACGTGTTTGGCTCCGCTGCGGAAGATCTGGAAGTCGTAAGTCG
>JAZBPM010000297.1:0-2336 GCA_036351615.1 Desulfofustis sp. | reverse complement strand
GCGACAACGAGAAGAGCAGTATCTGCCTGGTCAGCCAATGGTGAAAAGGTGATCCGATGCCTGCACCGTGTCTCCCGCCGCTACCTCGATGGCGACAATTTTTCCGTCACAGGGGGACTTGACCTCCGACTCCATTTTCATCGCTTCCAGTACCAGCAGGGGCTGATCCTTGGTGACCGAATCACCGACCTTAACGAGAATCTTGACGACATTGCCCGGAGTCGGAGCTTCCACTTCGGTACCGCCGCCGGCCGGTTCAGCGGCTGGGGCAGCAGGAGCGGCCTGTTGTGCCGGGGTGGCCTGAACGGCGCCGCTACCCTCGGCAACGACGACATCGTAGCTGCGATTGTTGACGGTGATGGAGTAGGAGCGCGGTCCGGACGGGGCAGGGGCCGCAGCTGCTTTTGCTTTGGCGGCAGGTTTGGCCGGTGCTTTGTCTTCGTCAGTCTTCTTGCGAACGTTGACTTTAGCATTGCCGAGCAGGTAATCCAGCCCTTTCTGCTCACAACTGGCAATGATAAAGAGGTTCTCGTCGGTAACCGGCAGGTTGTTTTCTTCGAGTATCTTCGTCGCTTTCGGTATACCCGGTTCAAGGATATCGAGTGGATCGTCGGTGAAGACCGGTTTGCCCAGTTGTTCGGAAGCGAGCTTGACGATTTCAGGATCCGGCGGTGTCGGGGTCTTGCCGAAGTATCCGAGAACCATGTTGCCGTAGTTCTGGTTGATCACCTTCCACTGGCCTTGGGTAACATTCATGTAGGCTTGCTGGAAGTAGAACTGGGAAACAGGGGTGACCGACGAGCCGAAGCCGCCCAACCGGATGACATTGGCCATTTCCTTGATGACTGCCGGATAGAGGTGCAGCGTATTGGTGTCGCGCATCATCATCGTGTTGGCTGTCAAAGCGCCGCCGGGCATCGGCGATAGGGTGATCGTCGGAGAGACCATTTTGGCCTCCGGCGGGAAGAAGTAGTCCTTCATCGCATCCTCGAACGCCTCTTCGGCGGCGAGCACTTTTTCATAGTCGAGATCAAGCGTGAAATCGGTCCCTTTTAGAACGTGCATCATCGACAGTATATCGGGCTGGCAGGTGCCGCCGCTGACCGGACTCTTGGCCAGATCGATACCGTCGGCGCCGCCTTCGATGGCCGCCAGGTTCTGGGAAATACCGATCCCGGCGGTATCATGGGTGTGGAACCAGAGGATGGTATCATCGGAAACCATTTTCCGGGCGCCCTTGAAGGTGTCGTATACTTTTCGCGGATTGGCGGTCCCGGTTGCGTCTTTGAAGCAGATGGAATGAAACGGGATATCCGAGTCGAGGATCATTTTCAGGCGCTCGAGATAGAACTCCGGTGTGTGGGCACCGGAGCAGCCGGGCGGCAGATCCATGATGGTTACGACGATCTGGTGCTGCAACCCGTGGTGGGCGATCCGCTCACCGGAGTACTCGAGGTTGTGAATATCGTTGAGCGCATCGAAGTTGCGGATCGTTGTCATGCCGTGTTTTTTGAACATCTTGGCATGCAGATCGATCATGTCCCGGGGCTGCTGGCTGAGGGCCACGACATTGATACCGCGGGCCAGGGTCTGCAGATTGGCGTCGGGGCCGACTTTTTCGCGGAAACGATCCATCATGTCGAAGGCCGATTCGCCGCAATAGAAGAAAAGGCTTTGAAAACGTGCACCACCGCCGGCCTCGAGATGGGTGATACCGGCATCGACACTGGCCTGCAGAGCGGGCAGAAAATCATTGGTCAACACCCGTGCGCCGAAAACTGACTGAAATCCGTCCCGAAAAGACGTATCCATGAATTTGATTACTTTTTTACCCACCGTACTTCTCCTTGCGTTAGGTTATGTCAACCATGCCGGCTGACGGATGATAGTCGCTTTCGCTTCTCTGTTCAGCGCAGCGCCGTCGCTCGTTCCGCCTCAAAGGCGGCAATGGCGGCGGTAATGACGACGATATCCTCGTCCTGATCTGCTGCCGCTGCCGATTTTTGCCGCTCTTTTTCCTTTCTCAAGCGCTCTCTCTCATCCTGGATCGCTTGCAGTTCGCGTGCCGTGACTCCTCTGGTGAGGATGGCGACGATTTGAATAAGCACAACCATCAGAATGAGAAACAACAACACGGTTGTCATGCCGACAACCATCAACTTCAGTCCTTCAATGATCATCTGATATCCCTGCCTCTTGTTTCGGTGCCGTGATGAGGTTCGCCGGATTACTCTTCGTAAACGGCATATTCGGTTGTGTCTCCCAGCAGCAGATCGATCTCGCTCTGGATGCTCTGGCGCTGAGGACTGTTGAGCCAATTCTCCCAGTCTTCTCGG
>JAZBPM010000296.1:0-3828 GCA_036351615.1 Desulfofustis sp. | reverse complement strand
GTGACGCCGCTCAAGTCGGTCGGTATGGCCAAGTTCATGAACAAGATGGTGGCCGGCATCGATATCCCCGAGCCGGTGATCAAGCGTTTGGCCGACGAGCCGAAAGAGAGGCAGGCGGCCAAGGGGATTGAGATGTGCATCGAGCAGATCCAGCAACTCAAGGAGATGGAAGGGATTGCCGGTGTACACGTGATGGCCATCGAGTGGGAAGAAAAACTCAACGAGATTATCGGTGGTGCCGGGCTGCTGCCTCGCCCCGTCGTGGAGGAAGGATAAAAGAAGCGTTAGTCACGCATCGGAGCATACCATCCAAAGGAGGAAATTCATGACTCAGAAGAAGCTGATTCTACTGGTGGACGATGACCCGGATTTTGTCGCAGCGGTAAAAGTCATATTAGAAAAAGGCGGTTACGACGTCAACGTCGCGTACGACGGCAAGGAGGGACTCGAGGCGGTCGCCGAGAAGCGGCCGGACCTGATCGTGCTCGATGTGATGATGCCGGTGATGAACGGCCATGAGGCCTGTGCCAAACTCAAGGCCGACGAGAGTACCAGCGATATTCCAATCATCCTGCTGACGGCGGTGGCCGATCGCGTCGCTACCAGTACCTATACCCACCGGGACATGCTGGAGAGCGAGGCCGAGGATTATATGCCCAAGCCGGTCGAGCCCGATGAACTGCTCGACCGGGTCAAGAGCTGGCTGAGTTGACCGGCTACGGGGTGGCAAGACACCCGGCACGGCAAAGGCGGCAAAAGGTTCCGGCTTCAGGGGGATGAGCATGGACACCATGCGTATTCTGATCATCGATGATGAAAAGGTGATTCGCGACGGCGTCGAGCGATCGTTGGCCGGCAGGGGGTATCAGATCGCCAAGGCCGAGAGCGGCGAGAGCGGCCTTTCGATGATCGAGCAGAACGGTTACGAGGTAGTGCTGCTTGATCTGATGATGCCGGGTATCGACGGTTTTGCCGTGCTCGACTGGATCCGCGAGCATCGCCCGTCGATCCAGGTGATCGTTATCACCGGCTTTGCCACCGTCTCCAAAGCGGTGACGGCGATGAAGCAGGGCGCATTCGATTTCGTCGGCAAGCCGTTTACCCCCGACTATATCCGCATTGTCGTCGAGCGTGCCGTCGACAAGCTCCGTCTTGAGGCCGAAACGGAGCGTTTGCGCGAGGAGCGGACGCTGAGCCTGGAAGCGATCCAGAAAGAAAAAAGCCTGCTCAAGACGGTGTTCGGCTGTATGGTCGAAGCGGTGCTGATCACCGATCCGGCAGGCGTCGTTGTTCACCATAACCCCGCAGCCATCAAGCTACTCGAGATCCAGACCGATCCGGTGATCGGCAAGCCGCTGGCCGACTCGATCAGTGATCCGGCAGTGGTGCAGATGGTGCGGGAGGCCATCGACAACGGTCGGGTGGTCACCCGGGAATGCGCTGCCGGCACCGTTTCCAGGCGCTGCCTGAGGGCCCACTGCGCACCGGTGATGTCGTCATCGGGGACGATTCTCGGGTCGGTGACGACGTTTGAGGATATCTCGACGCTGAAGGAAATCGATCGGATGAAGTCCGATTTCGTCGCGATGGTCGCCCACGAACTCAAATCGCCGCTCGCTTCCATCGAGCAGATGATCTACGCGCTTCAGATGGACTGCCCGCACGAGGCGGAGTTTTCCTGTCATCAATTGCACAGCCGGATGACCGTGCGCACCCGGGACCTGCTGCGGCTTATCGAAAACCTGCTCAACCTGTCAAAGCTGGAGAGCGGTACCGTTGTCTTCAATCTCGAACCGACCAGCGGCCATGAGTTGATCGAGGAGATCGTCGAGGTGATGCGGCCCCAGGCCGAAGCAAAACGAATCGAGGTCAGCTTCACCCCTTGCCCGGAGCCCTGGCGGTTCAACGTCGATTATGACCATATGCGCACCGCCATCATGAATATCGTTTCCAACGCGGTCAAGTATACGCCGGAAGGCGGTCGGCTGGATATTTCCACGACCGTTTCCGGGGGCTTTGCCAACCTGCTCTTCAGCGATTCCGGGATCGGTATCAATCCGGACGACCTGTCCCACATCTTCGACCGATTTTATCGGGTCAAAGGCAAGGCCACCCGCCATATCACCGGTTCGGGGCTCGGTTTGTCGCTGGTCAAGGAAGTCGTCGAGGCACACCAAGGCTATATTGATGTGCAATCGAAACCCGGTCAGGGGACCACGTTCATCCTCAGTTTTCCGATCAGCGAGGCGGTTGCCGGGCAAAACGCGACCGTCGTTTCGTAAGCGGGGCGGTTGTCCGTCAGGTAACGACGCGGGGCTGCGGCACCGGTTCCTGCGTTCTGTCACGTCAGCCGGTCACCTGATAGGTGCACATCTTGCACGTGATACCTTCGTTCTTCAGGTAGTCGGCATTTTCCATGCCGAGCAGCTCCCAGGCCTGCTGTTGCTCCAATTCAATCATCCGTTGCCGATAGCCGTAGTCTTCATAGGCACCCTCGCGGATGGTGAAGCAGATGATACCACCTGGTCTGGTGATACGGACCAACTCGTCAAAAGCGTGTGCCTTGACGTGACCGTAGGTGAAAGTGCCGGCGCAGACGACTGCATCGTAGGTGTTTTCTTCAAAATCGAGCGGTTTACTCAAATCCGCCTGGAGATGGCGGCGATAGATATTTTTCCGTCTGGCTTCTTCAAGCATTTCGCTTGAGTAGTCAAGAGCATCGATAGCGGTGTAGCCGCGCCTGACCAGTTCTTCTCCGACCAGCCCGGTGCCGCAGCCGGCATCGAGGATGGCGGCCTCTTTGTCCTGCAGTACCTTGTCCAGGGCCTCCGCTGACGCGACATGGGCCACATAGCCGAAACGGTCGACCGTATCGCTTTCGTAATCGGTGGCCCACTCCTTGTAGGCATCCATCAGTTGTTGATGATTCTTGGCGGTATAAACTTTATTGAGGGTCTTGTTCTCACTGACCATGAGGTGCTCCTTTGCTGAGTTGAGTAAATGAGCGGTGATGCGACCGGGCGGATCGTGCCATCGGCACCGTCCGGGGCTACCCGGTCAAGACCTGATAGATGCAGAATTTGGCGGTGACGCTTTTCTTGACGAGGTAATCTTCCTCATGCACGTCTCCGAGACGCAGCAGCGGTGTCTGCAGGGTACTTCGTTACGGACCCGCGAAACATTTCCGGCAGTCTCAGCAGAAGATTCGCCGCGACCTGACGGCGGTAGTCGGCGCCGGCACGGACATCGCTGATCGGTGACAGCGCTTGGCGAACAGCTGGCAGGACAGCGGTAAACGTCGTTTCGGTGAGTGGCTTACCGCGCAGGACCGCCTCGATTTCCGGCAGACGAGTAACCGTCGGCCCGACGCTGCCCCAGGCAAGACGAACCTGGCGGATGGTTCCATCCTCTGCGCGTTCGATGAGTGCAGCCAGGCTGGCCACCGAGCAGGCCAGGGCCGCCCGGAGCCCGACTTTCTCGAAATGGTGGCAGGCCTTTGGTGGCGGGAGCGGGACGATGATTGAGCTGAGGATTTCGCCGGGAAGTAGGGCCGTCGTTCCCGGGCCGCGGATAAAATCGGCCAACGACAAGGTGCGGCTGTCGTGGGCGGATACCAACTCGACGCTCGCATCAAGAACAGCCAACGGCGGCAATGTATCGCCGGCAGGCGAGGCGGTGACGAGATTGCCGCCGATGGTGCCCATGCGGCGAATATGCGGCGAACCGAGGTGCTGCAGGGCCTGTGCCAGGACCGGCAGGGTTCTGGTGATCAGCGGGTCGGCGAGCAGATCGGCATGGCTCGCGGCAGCGCCGATCCGGATGGTATCG
>JAZBPM010000295.1:0-12623 GCA_036351615.1 Desulfofustis sp. | reverse complement strand
TTTCCCTATGCAAACGGTCATCTCCTGATCGCCCCGACCCGGCATGTTGCCGATCTCGCCGATCTCAGTTCTGCGGAGCGCGCCGGCATGATGGAATTGGTCAACAGCGCAACCGGTATCCTGAAGCGCGTCCTCGACCCGGACGGATTCAATATCGGCATCAATCTTGGTATCGACGCCGGCGCCGGAATACCCGAGCACCTGCATATTCACGTCGTACCGCGGTGGCGCGGCGATCACAACTACCTGACAGTGCTTGCCGAGACAAGAACCATTCCGGAACACATCGAAGCCACGTTCGATCGCTTGCTACCCCATTTTCGCAATCTCTCCGTTACATGACACTATAAGACTGCTTATGAGTATGCCCGCCCGCATGACGCCGATGCTTCGGCAATACCTGGAAATTAAGGAGTCGTATCAGCAGGAGATCCTCTTCTACCGAATGGGGGATTTCTATGAGATGTTTTTTGAAGACGCCGAGATCGCATCAAAAATCCTTAATATCACTCTCACATCACGAAACAACAAGGCCGACACGGCCAAGATCCCGATGTGCGGTGTACCCTATCATGCCGCCCAAAACTACATCGCCAAGCTTGTCCAGGCCGGTCGCCGCGTTGCCATCTGCGAGCAGACCGAAGATCCGGCCGAAGCGAAAGGAATCGTCAAGCGCGAGGTGGTACGGGTGATTTCACCCGGAGTCATTGTCGACGAGCAGTTACTACCGGAAAACGAACATTGCTTTCTCGCCGCTATCTGTCGGCCCGGGGACGCCCCCGAGCAGTGGGGCGTCAGTTTCCTCGATATCAGTACCGGTAGCTTCTACACCGGCGACTTCATCGATCACGGTGACGCCCCGGATCTCGTCCTCGACCAGCTCAGTCGTATGGCACCCGCCGAGATCCTGGTCGACAGCAAGCAGCATCGACACCTGGCAAAACTGCTCGACGATGCCCAACTGCTCCTGCCGAACCTCTGCGTTACCCGGCGGGAAGATGCGGCGCTTGCCATTGAGGACGCCCGACAGATCCTGCTCGACCATTTTCATGTTCTCAATCTGGACGGTTTTGGTTGTAGCGCAATGAAGCAGGGCATCGTTGCGGCAGCAGCACTGCTCGATTATGTCGGCGATACCCAGAAAACCGATCTCTCACACCTGCAGAAACTGATCCCCCTCGAAACCGATTCGATTCTACTGATCGACGACTCCTCACGCAGAAACCTGGAGCTGACCCAGACGATCATCGGCAACCGTCGGGACGGATCGCTGCTGGCGGTACTCGATCGGACATGCACACCGATGGGTGCCCGGCTGCTCCGGCAATTCCTGCTCAACCCTTTACAGGATCAGGGGAGGATCAATCGGCGGCTGGAGGCCGTTTCCTTTTTCTTCTACCATCCAAACCTCCGCAAGCAGCTGCGCGATCTGCTGACCAGCGTCTATGACATTGAACGGCTCAACAGCCGAATGGTCCTCGGCCATGCCAATGGCCGGGACGCCATCGCTCTGAAGACGTAACTGGCCTGCCTGCCGGCCCTTCAGGATCTTCTCAACCAGTGTGAGGCGCCTCGCCTGCGCGATATTGCAGAGCACTTCGACGCCTGCCAGGACCTGCACGACACCCTGCAAGCTGCAATAGCCGATGAGCCACCGCTGACCCTGCGCGACGGCAATCTGATCAAAGCCGGCTTTCACCAGGAACTCGACGAGTTGGTCTCCCTGCTCCGGGACGGAAAAGCGTTGATTCTCAGTTTGGAAAACAAGGAACGCGAAGCAACCGGCATCGGCAAACTCAAGGTTGGCTACAACAAAGTGTTCGGCTACTTTATCGAGATCAGCAAAGCCAATCTCGACAAGGTACCGCCGACCTATATCCGCAAGCAGACCCTGGTGAACGCCGAGCGTTTCATCACGCCGGAGTTGAAAGAATTCGAAAATCGTGTTCTCAGCGCCCAGGACCGCCGCCTGGAACTGGAATATCAGCTGTTCTGTGCAATCAGAGAAGAAATCGCCTCTCACTCGGCCCGCCTGACAGGCGTCGCCCACGCCCTGGCCCTGCTCGATGTCTTCACCTGCCTGGCAGAGATCGCCGGTCGCTATCACTATGTCAAGCCGGAGGTGACCACCGACCAGCGCATCGTCATCAGTGAAGGCCGTCATCCGGTCATCGAGCGGGCTCTGCCAACCGGCAAATTCGTGCCGAACGATATCGCTCTCGATCAGACCGACAATCAGCTGCTGATCATCACCGGGCCGAACATGGCCGGTAAATCGACCATTCTCCGGCAAACCGCCCTGATCGTTTTGCTTGCCCAGATGGGTAGCTTCGTGCCGGCGGAAAGCGCGACGATCGGCATTGTCGATCGAATCTTCACCAGGGTCGGAGCGATGGATGACCTGCGTCGCGGACAATCCACCTTTATGGTCGAAATGAGTGAAACCGCTAATATTCTAAACAACGCGACCCCCCGCAGCCTGGTCATTCTCGACGAGATCGGCCGCGGCACGAGTACCTATGACGGATTGGCCATCGCCTGGTCGGTTGCGGAGGCGTTACTCGACAAAGATGGAGCCGGGGTCAAGACCCTGTTCGCCACCCATTATCACGAACTGACCGATCTGGCCCGCACCCGAGCCAGAGCCCAGAACCTGTCGGTGGCGGTGAAGGAGTGGAACGACAGTATCATTTTTCTGCATAAACTCGTCACCGGCGGTACCAGTCGCAGCTATGGCATTCAGGTAGCCGCTCTCGCCGGTGTTCCCGCCGCAGTGGTTGATCGCGCCGGCCAGATCCTGAAGAGTATTGATCGCGGTGATTTCGATTACCAGAAAAACGTACCCGACAGCACTACTCAAACGGGCAAACCCTCGCGTCATCGCAAGCCGAGCCAGTTGTCCCTCTTCGGTCCTCCCGTCCACCCTGTCGTTGAAAAACTCGAGGAAATCGACGTCGACGAACTCAGTCCGCGCCAGGCCTTGGATCTGCTGTATCGACTCAGCGAGCAACTGAACCGCCATCGTGGCTCGGATAAATCGTGAACGACCTGAAAACAGTCTCTTTTTTTTTGCCTTCTCAGCCGGTAACCGTTATATAGAGGGTACAGTCGAGAACGATCTCGGACACCGCAACATGGTGACCGGGATCATCCCCGGCACCCCATCCGGCTTTTTGAACGGCCCAGGTAATGATCTGTCGTCCGCATATCCCACATTTTCTTTTGGTCCTTCTGCTGCTGTTGCTTGTCATGCCGGCAGCACCCGCTGCTGCCACCACTGACGCCTATACCCCCCAATCCGACCTGGAGACGCATTATCAACAGGCCAAATTCTTCTTCAATCAGCTCAAGACCACCTCAACGCTTGGCGCCTCCCGCGACAATTGGCTGAAAGGCGCCGGTAATTTTCGCCGCATCTACCTTGCCGAGCCAAAGTCGGATCTGGCACCGGCCTGCCTGTTGATGCTCGGCAGGCTCTATTCCGATATGTACCGGGCGTTTGGCAAAGGAATCGACTTGGGAGAGGCGATCTCCTATTATCGCGATGTAGATGCCTTGTTTCCCGGCAACCGTCTGGCCGATGACGCATTGTTCGCTGTCGGTCTGCTGTTGCTCGAAGACGTCCATGATCCACAACGGGCCGCAAAATCGTTTGGTCGGATTGTCACCGATTATCCGGAAGGAGACATGCGCAGTACGGCGGAAACCAAGCTCAAAGAGCTCTCCCAGAAATACGACATCCCGCTGCCGCGGACCATGGTTGGTGATCCGCAACTCATGAACCTGACCAACGTACTGCCGGTCAAGTACTGGTCGTCGGACGACTATACCCGCGTCGTCATCAACACCTCCGGACCGGTCACCTATCGTGAAGAATTACTCGAACGCGTCGGCAACCAACCGCGGCGGCTCTACATTGACTTCCAGGAAAGCTATATCGAACCACGTTTCCGCGCCCCGGTGCCCATCGAGGACGGTCTGCTCAAACGTATTCGCACCGGGCAGTTCAGTCCCGATACGGTACGGGTCGTGCTGGATATCGAGTCCATTTCCAGCTACAAGATCTTTAGTCTGCCCAGCCCTTTTCGTGTTGTCATCGATGTCCGCGGACAGGACAAGATCACTGCTGAAGACCGGCGGGTAGGCTCATCCGGCCCCCCGGCCCTGCCGCCGACGCCGACACCTCCCACACCGACCGGGCGTCGGGATCGTGATGGTGACGCAGAGACTCGGCAACCATCTCTGGTCGAACAACGCGACAACCAGGTGAGAACACCAATCGAACCGGCGGAAAATAAGACCGAGCAGTCGTTGGTCGTTTTACGGGAGCGGAAGAAAACCGGCTTTAGCCAATCTCCCGCCGGCGACATGGTTGTTTCGCAAACGCCATCACTACCGGCAACAGATGGACGTCGTGCGCCACTGTCTCTGGCTCAACAACTCGGCCTAGGTGTCCGAACCATCGTTCTGGATCCCGGACATGGCGGCAAAGATCCCGGTGCCATCGCCTACGGGATGAAAGAAAAAGACATTGTTCTGCACGTGGCGAAACGTTTGGCTGATGAACTGCGCCGTACCCTCGGTGTCACGGTCATTTTAACCCGGGAAGACGATGTCTTTCTGCCGCTTGAAGAACGAACGGCAATTGCCAACACGAGCGGTGCCGATCTCTTCGTCTCACTTCATATCAACGCCCACCCGTCGCCGCAGATCAAAGGATTTGAGACCTATTTCCTGAACCTCAGCACCAACGACGAAGCGATGCGTGTCGCTGCCAGAGAAAATGCCACCTCTACCCATCAGATGAGTGATCTGCAAGACATCCTGCTCGACATCATGCGGAATTCGAAAATTAACGAGTCGTCCCGTCTCGCCCGGCAAGTCCACGGTTCGATGGCCGGCGCGCTGACCGCACCCCCGTTCATCCTAAAAGACATGGGTGTCAAGCAGGCGCCATTCTATGTCCTGATCGGCGCTGAAATGCCGGCCATCTTGATTGAACTGGCTTTTATCAGTAATCCTGACGATGCACGTCTGCTCGCTGATGCGACCTTCATAGACGAACTGGCCGGCACCATTTCTATCGGTATCAGATCCTACATCCACGCGACAACAGCTCAGCTCTAAAAAAAAAGGGACAGACCCCACCAGGGGTCAGTCCCTTTTTTTGTTCTGCGGTGCGAGCAGCTATCTGGTACTGGCTGCCTTGATCCGGGACAATGCCCTTTGCAGAGCGGCTTCCGCCCGAGTCACATTTATTGATTCATCGTGCGAGGCAGCCTGGGCGAGCCGCTTTTCTGCGCGCTCCTTGGCCTTCATGGCACGATCCACATCAATCTGGTGACCAAATTCCGCACTCTCTACCAGAAAGGTGATTTTATTGTTGGAGACCTCGCAAAAACCGCCGCTGATCATCAAAAACTCGCGTTTTTTGCCGATTTCGTATGACAAAATACCGATTTTGATGGTGGAGAGGAACGGAGCATGGTTGGCCAGGACACCGAAGTCACCTCCATACCCCGGGGCATTGACAATGTCGACCTCTTCGTTGACCACTGCGCCGGTGGGAGTAACCACCTCCAATGCTATCTGCTGTGCCATCTCATCTCCCTCTGATCTTCAGTGACAATACCCTTACTTCGCTGCCTTCTCGCGAGCTTCCTCAATGGTGCCAACCATGTAGAAAGCAGTCTCGGGGAGATCATCGTGTTTGCCTTCGAGGATTTCCTTGAACCCCTTGACCGTGTCTTCAACCTTGACAAACTTACCGGCCATGCCGGTAAAAACCTCGGCGACATGGAACGGTTGTGACAGAAAACGTTGAATTTTACGAGCCCGAGTAACGGTGACTTGATCCTCCTCGGAAAGCTCGTCCATACCGAGAATAGCAATAATATCCTGAAGATCTTTGTACTTCTGCAAGCTTACCTGAACACCGCGGGCGGCCAGGTAGTGCTCCTCGCCAATAACGTTCGGATCGAGGATCCTCGACGTTGAATCGAGCGGATCAACGGCCGGGTAGATACCAAGCTCGGCAATCTGACGGGAGAGAACAACAGTACCGTCAAGATGGGCAAACGTTGTCGCCGGAGCCGGGTCGGTCAAGTCATCTGCGGGAACGTAGACACACTGAACAGCGGTGATGGAGCCCTTCGTCGTCGACGTGATGCGCTCCTGCAGTGCACCAAGGTCTGTGGCCAGGGTCGGCTGATAACCAACGGCCGACGGAATACGGCCGAGCAGTGCGGACACCTCGGAACCAGCCTGGGTGAACCGGAAGATATTGTCGACGAAAAACAGCACGTCCTGGCCTTCCTCGTCACGGAAATACTCGGCCGCCGTCAGGCCGGTCAGGCCGACCCGGGCGCGGGCACCGGGCGGTTCCGTCATCTGGCCGTAGATCAGAGCGGCTTTCGGCAGAACACCGGAGTCCTTCATCTCGTGGTAGAGATCGTTTCCTTCACGAGTACGCTCACCGACTCCACAGAATACGGAAATACCGCCGTGGTGCATGGCGATGTTGTTGACCATCTCCATCATGATAACGGTCTTGCCGCAACCGGCGCCGCCGAACAACCCCATCTTGCCACCGAGCGGGAACGGAACCAGCAGGTCGATGACCTTGATACCGGTCACCAGGACGCGAACCTCGGTGTCCTGCTCGGTAAAGCTCGGAGCCGGACGATGGATCGGCATCGTCTTATCGGACGTAATCGGTCCCAAACCATCGACGGGCCGACCGACTACGTTCATAATTCGGCCAAGCGATGCTTCCCCGACCGGAATGGTGATCGGTGAACCGGTATCTCGTGCCTCCATGCCACGCACCAGACCGTCGGTCTGATCCATTGCGATGCAGCGACAAACATTGTCGCCCAGATGCAAGGCCACCTCGATAACCAGATTGTCGGGTTCATCGGAAATAGCCGGGTTGCTGACCATCAGCGCGCTCATGATATTGGGCAGATTACCCGCCTCAAACTCCACATCGACTACAGGTCCAATGACCTGTAATACCTTTCCTATTCTCTGCTCACTCATCGGGCCTAACCCCTCCTATAAGTTTGAGATTATCCTGAAATTTATAACATATTATTTAAGGGCTTCGGCACCGCCAACGATATCCATCAGCTCTGCAGTGATCGCAGCCTGGCGAGCCTTGTTATACAAAATGGTCAGTTTGGAAATGATATCTTTACAGGCGTTGGTCGCATTATCCATCGCGGTCATTCGGGCCGCGTGCTCACTGGCGCCGACCTCGAGCATGGCATGATAGATCATGACATTGAGATACAACGGCTGCAGCACATCCATGATCTCTTCGACCGACGGCTCGTAAATGTATTCCCCGGAGATCTTGGTTGCGGCTGACTCACCTTCGGCCGCCTCACTCGGCTGCACCGGCAGGAAATCATGGCTGGTCGGTCGCTGAACCGCCACGGAGCGGAATTCGCTGAAAATGATTTCGACCTTGTCCGACCCGCCGGCAAGAAAATTCTGCGACACCTCGGTGGCTATCTCTCGGGCATTGAACATCTGGAAGGTGCCCATGATATCCCGGTAAACCTTGCGAACCTTCTCGGTCTTCTTAAGAAATTGGAATCCCTTTTTCCCGACACAGACAAAACTGACCGACTTGCCCTGAGCCTCGTACTCCCGCATGGTGCGCTCGGCCAGTTTTCCGATATTGGAATTGAAAGAGCCGCACAGTCCGCGATCCGAGGTGACGACCACCAACTCGACCGACTTCACGTCGCGCTTTTCCATCAGCGGGAAGTTGCCGCCACTGCTGGATCGACTGGACAGGTTGGACATGGCTTCGTTGAACTTGGCGGTATAGGGACGGAACGCCTCCATCTTATCCTGAGCGCCCCGTAATCTGGCGGACGCCACCATGTTCATCGCCTTGGTGATCTGTGCTGTCTTTTTGACACCACCAATCTTCGTTTTGACATCTTTTAAGCTCGGCATAACTGGACCTTCCCTAAATTAGTTAAGACCTTTTGTTGCCTTGAAAGTATCACCGAAGCTCGCCAGCACCTTATCGAGTTTTTCCTTGATGGCGTCGGTGAATTCCTTCTGCTCTTTCAGATCGCTGAAGATCGACGGTTCGTTCGATTCGATGTAATTATACAGCTCATTCTCGTAATCCGCGAGGGTGTCCACCGGCAATTTGTCCAGGTAGCCTTTGGTTCCGGCATAGAGAATGGTAACCTGCTTTTCCATCGGCAGCGGTTGATACTGCGGCTGTTTGAGAATCTCGACCAATCGCTCGCCGCGGGTCAACTGGGCCTGGGTCTTGGCATCGAGATCGGAGCCGAAGGCGGCAAAGGCGGCGAGTTCACGATACTGGGCCAGATCAAGGCGCAGCGTTCCAGCCACCTGCTTCATCGCTTTCACCTGAGCGGCACCACCGACACGCGAAACCGAGAGACCGACATTGATCGCCGGACGGACACCGGAAAAGAACAGGTTCGGTTCCAGGTAAACCTGGCCGTCGGTGATCGAAATAACGTTGGTCGGGATGAAGGCGGAAACGTCGCCGGCCTGGGTCTCGATAATCGGCAGGGCAGTCAGTGACCCGGCGCCGAGTTCGTCGTTGACCTTGGCGGCACGTTCGAGAAGACGGGAATGGTTGAAGAAAATATCACCGGGATACGCTTCACGTCCCGGCGGGCGGCGCAGCAGTAGCGACAACTCACGATAGGAGACGGCCTGCTTGGAAAGATCGTCATAAATGATCAACGCATGTTGGCCGTTATCGCGGAAATATTCACCCATCGAGCAGCCGGCGAACGGGGCGATGTACTGCATCGGCGCCGGATCGGAGGCACAGGCGGAAACAACGGTGGTATACTCCATGGCACCGTGCTTGCGCAACATCTCGACGACCAGGGCGACCGTTGATTTCTTCTGGCCGACGGCAACATAGATACAATGAACGTCGGTTTCCTTCTGGGCGATGATCGCATCGACACAGAGCGCCGTCTTACCGATCTGCCGGTCACCGATGACCAACTCGCGCTGCCCGCGTCCGACCGGGGTCATTGCATCGACGGCCTTGGCTCCGGTGTACATCGGCTCATGGACGCCCTTCCGGGCGATGACACCGGGGGCGATAACCTCTATTTTGGAAAAGTGCTTGCCATTGATCGGACCCTGCCCGTCGATCGGCAGACCGATACCATCAACCACGCGGCCTTCCATCTCCGGGCCGACGGGAACCTCGGCGATACGGCCGGTCCGTTTGACGATATCCCCTTCCTTGATCGCATTGACGCTGCCGAGAACGGCACAACCGACGTTGTCTTCTTCGAGGTTCAGAGCCAGTCCCATGATACCGCCGGGGAACTCGAGGAGCTCCATGGCCATGCAATTCTGGACGCCGTAGACACGGGCGATACCGTCACCGACGGAGATGACCGTTCCGGTTTCGTCAAGGTCCACCTTGGTCTGGAACTCACCAATCTGGTCTTTGATAATCTGGCTGATTTCTTCGGCTTTGATCTGCATCTATTCTCTCCCCTTGATGGAATCTTTTAAACTTGCAAGCTGTGTCCTGATGCTTCCATCCAGAACCACGTCCCCTACCTTGGCCACAATACCGCCGATAATCGAGGGGTCGACCGAAGCAGTCAGCTCAACCTTCTTGCCAGTTAATTTCTCTAACGTATCTTGAATTTTCTCTCGTAATTCCGTAGTGAGTTCTATGGCCGAAACAACCATGCCATGACTAATGTTCTTGTCTTCATCAACCATGACCTGAAACGACTCGGCGATCTCCGGTATGATCGCTGCCCGTTTTTTCTGGACCAGCAGGCTGAGGAAATTACCGGTGACCGTATCGGCTCCGATTGCCTTGATGATCGCGGTCATCGCCTTTTCCCTGACATCAAGAGGATACAGGGGATTGGTCAAGGCGTCTTCCACCTCTGGGGTCGTTGTAAAAAGCTCGGCTATCCCCTGGAGCGCTTCATTATAGGCCTCATACTTGCCGTCTTCCTTGCCGATGGCAAACAACGCCTTGGCGTACCGTTTCGCGAGAATTGTCTGTTTCACTGTACGGCCCCTACCTTATTGAGATAATTTTCGATGATCTGAACCTGATCCTCGGGCTTCAGATTCTTTATAATCAGCTCTTCAGCCATTGCAGCGGCCTGTTCGGTAATCTCGTTTTGCAAGCTCCGACGTGCCTCGACAATCTCGTTATGGATGGCCAGTTCCGATTGACGTTGGAGATCACCGACGGCTTTTTCGGCCTTCTCGATGATCTTTGCCTTTTCGATTTCGGCCTGGGCTACCGCCCGGGCGACGATGGTATCAATATCCTTTTCCACCGAAGCCAGCTTCGCCTCGAACTCCCGGTATTGCCGCTCCGCTTCGTCACGACGGCGCTCGAGATCCTGCAACTCTTCCCTGATTCGCTTCTGCCGACCGCCAAGAGCGCCCGCAATCGGCTTGGCGCCGAATTTGACCAGCAGAAACATCAGCACGGCGAAGTTGATCACGCGCCAGAACAGATCCCACAATTTTTCAGAAGACAGGCTGCCGCCTTCGCCGGAAGCGGCCAGGACGATCCCCGGAAGCAGCACGAAAAGAAGCGCCGCGGCTACGCCGCAGACCGGCGCCATCCTACACTGTCGGGCGGTATTGATCATCGTTTTCATGGTTAGATCGCCCTCCCCAGAATTTTGCTCGCCATTTCCGTCGCAAACCCTTGCAGATTAGCCTGCAGTCCACTGCGGGCCGTGCCAATCTGGGCAGTGATCTCCGCCATCTGTTTTTCCTTGTACGAATCGACTTCCGCCTTGATCGATGCCAATTTCTCATCTCCGGCAGCCTGTGCCTCGGCCCGGGCGGCGTCGAGAGCCGCCTTTGCCTTGCCTGAAGCTTTGGCCATCTTGGCGTCCACTTCCTGCTGCCTGAGCCGAGCATTCTTGTCGAACTTGGCGATGTCGGTTTGCATTCCGAGCATCTTCTCGGCCCGCTCTTTGAGGATCTTCTTGATCGGCTTGTACAGCACCCCATTGAGCAGAAACATCAGGATTACCATGTTGATCATTTGGAACAACAACGTTTTGTCGATGGTGACCATGTTACTTTGCTCCCGCTTTGCAGTAGTATAAACAAGCATTCCCGAAGGAATGAATCCGAACTCATTCGGCCTGCACAACTCTTGTCAATGGTTCCCGTTCTGAAAATGAATGGCCATTCACAATAGCAAAAAACCTTTACTGCATATCCTACTCCATGTCAACTACTTTATCTGTGCTTAGTTCCCTGTCTCCACAGCCATTTTTTCTCTTTGCCCGAACCGGTAGGAGTGTTTGTCACAGCGGAGAAGAACGTCGCCGATCAGCGGCCGGCACGACCACGCCGAACTGTCAGGCCTGGTCAGCCAGCAACATCTCGACTATCCCCGGAACGGCCCCGATCGCGTCGCTTATCTTGTCGGCCATCGGCCCGCCGGCCTGGGCCATATCCGGCCGGCCGCCTCCTTTACCGCCGACCATCTGCGCGACGCGATTGACCAGTTCGCCGGCCTTGATTCTTCCGGTCAGATCCTTGGAAACCAGGGCGATCAGCGCCGCCTTTCCGTCAATAACCCCGCCGAGAACAGCAACTCCGGAACCAAGCCGATCACGGACACGATCACCGACCTCGCGCAGGGTTTTCGCATTGTCCAGCGTGATTTGGGCGGCAACGACGGTTACCCCGGCAACCGCCACACCACTGCCGAAAACGGAATCGAGATCGGAACTGGCCAACTGTGTCGACAGGAGCGCCACCTGCTTTTCCAGCTTCTTCTGTTGTTCGAGAACATGGTCGAGCTTATCAACCAACTCTTCGCCGACGGTATTGAGCCGTCGGCATAACGCCGCTTCCCGCCGCGCCAACGACTGGACCAGTTCCAGCGCAGCCCGGCCGGTAACTGCCTCGATACGGCGCACTCCGGCGGCAATACCGGTTTCGGCGACGATTTTGAAAAGGCCGATGGCGCCGGTCGCCGGCACATGGGTACCACCGCACAACTCTTTGCTGATGGCATCGATCTGCACCATGCGCACCGTTTCGCCATATTTCTCACCAAACAATGCGATGGCGCCTTCATCGAAGGCCTCGGCCCGACTCATGGTTTTCGTGCCGACCTGCCGATTGGCACGAATCTGCTGGTTGACCAGTGCCTCGACCGCCTCGATCTCCGCATCGGTCAGCGCCGAAAAATGGGTGAAGTCAAAGCGCAGGCGGTCGGGCGTTACCAGCGATCCGGCCTGTTTCACATGGTCTCCGAGCGTCCGGCGGAGTGCTGCATGCAGAAGATGCGTGGCGCTGTGGTTGGCCTCGGTATCGTGCCGGACTGCCTCGGAGACAACCATCTCGACCTCAGCACCCAAACACAGGGTGCCTTCGGATACCAGCACGTGGTGCAGGATAACTCCGTCCGCCTCGGTCCGTACCGTCTCGACCGTTGCCCGACCGGCGGGCCAGACAACCGTTCCGACATCACCGACCTGGCCGCCCGATTCGGCATAGAACGGGGTGGCCTCGACAAACAACCGGCCCCGCCCGCCCGCAGCCAACTCCGCAACCTGCTGCCCCGCTTCATCGAGCAGGGCCTGCAC
>JAZBPM010000294.1:0-16778 GCA_036351615.1 Desulfofustis sp. | reverse complement strand
GGCCGGTTGGTTTTGAAAGTTAGCGGGGGACAGGTTAAAACCAGTCCCGCCGATTTTCATATAACCCCCATGACGGGACGTCACAACGAACGATGAAAACCGGCGCCGTGGTCGGAATGGCCGGTTGGTTTTGAAAGTTAGCGGGGGACAGGTTAAAACCAGTCCCGCCGATTTTCATATAAACGCCCATGACGGGACGTCACAACGAACGATGAAAATCGGCTCATGGTCGGAAGGGCTGGCCGATTCTGCCGGGCGTCTCACAGGGGCGCCCCTGATTGAGTGGCAGGAGTCGCCCGCCGGCAGAGCAATGGAGAAAAAGTCGCCCGTGGATGTTTCCCTGAAGGATGTTCGCGTTACCAGCCGTGATTCGCGTATCCCCCGACAAAACGACCTTTGCAGGACCGTGTCGAGATGATAGAAGAAAGAGAAACAAAGAGCGATAGCAAGTCTCTCGAAACAGATAAGACGACGGTATGAGCGAAAAACAGTTTAACCCCAAAAAGCTTCATAAACTCAACAACCCGAAGAGGTTACATGATCTGCCGCCCGACTACTTGTGGGCGAAAGCAGATCCCCAGGGGACGGAGGTGCTGGTTGACATCGGTGCCGGAACAGGGTTTTTCAGTATTCCCTTCGTTCCCCTGACCAAAAGAATCTATGCCTGCGATATCTCTGAAGTCATGATCGATTGGCTGCGGGAGAATGTCTGTCCGCATTATCCAAGCATTATTCCCGTCCAGATGGAGACGCAGGCGGTGCCGTTGCCTGATCAACTGGCGGATCTGGTCTATATGATCAACCTCCATCATGAATTGGATGATCCGTCGGTACTGCTCCGGGAATGCTGGAGATTGCTCAAGCACGGCGGTAAACTGCTCATTGCCGATTGGAAAAAACAGGAGATGGCGGAGGGACCGCCGGCACAAATCAGGTGTTTGCCGTCGAAGGTGAAGGACGATGTCGTACGGGCGGGGTTCAGAAACGGTGTGGTCGATGAAGCGTTGGCAAAACACTTTCTGCTCGTCGCGGAAAAATAACAGCTGGTGTTTTGTCAGCCCCTGCTTTGTCGTCGCGTCACAGGGAGTTACCGACAAAACTGAACAAGCCATAGTGTCCGATCAATGAATGATGGAAACAGCCGCCAACGATTGGAGGGTGGTGCGCGGTCACGGCGCGACGGTCGGCCGGGTACCGCCCCGGCACTCGTCCGCCGGCCGGACGGGGCACTGCGACTGCGCCTCGACGGTGACTGGCTGGCCGGCAGGTTGCCGGTAACGGTGGAGCAGGTAGTGGCGGAGCTTGCCGACGGCCCGGCTCCACGTCTTGTGTGTGTCGCCGACACTTTGGAGCGTTGGGATAGCGGTCTGCTCTCGTTGTTGGCCCGGGTGCGGGAGCAGTGTGATCGGCTGGACGTGATATTTGATGATTCAGGTCTGCCCGCCGGCGTGCGACGTCTGCTCGCCCTGGCCGGCAACGAGGCCGGGCAGGGCGGTCGACCGGGCGAGCGCGCCACGCTGCTTGAACGAATCGGCCGGAGCGGAATTATCGCCTGGCGCCATCTGGTTGAGATGACGGTCTTTCTCGGTGAGGCAACCGTTGCCTGCGGTCGGTTTTTGACCGGTCGGGCCCGTTGCCGCAGGTCCGATCTGCTGGTGATCATGCAGGAGTGTGGCTTTCAAGCCCTGCCGATCGTCTCGTTGATCAGCCTACTCGTCGGTCTGATCCTGGCCTTTGTCGGGGCGGTGCAGCTGTCTCTGTTCGGTGCCCAGATCTATGTCGCCAGCCTGGTCGGCATTGGCATCGTCCGGGTCATGGGGGCGATCATGACCGGTATTATCATGGCCGGCCGAACCGGTGCCGCGTTTGCCGCCCGGATCGGCACGATGCAGGTCAACGAGGAGATCGATGCGCTGGTCACCCTCGGCATCGACCCGGTGGAATTTCTCGTCCTGCCACGCATCGTCGCACTGGCGGTGATGATGCCGCTGCTCTGCCTCTACGCCGATCTGATGGGTATTGTCGGCGGTATGGTGGTCGGGGTATTGATGCTCGATCTTAACATTATGGAATATCTGGAGATGACTAAAAAGGCGGTGCGGCTCCAGGATTTCTGGATCGGCATTTTTCACAGTGCGGTATTTGGCGTACTGGTTGCCCTGGCCGGCTGTCACCGCGGTCTGCGCTGCGGCCGCAGCGCCTCGGCAGTCGGCGACGCCACCACCTCGGCGGTGGTAACCGGAATTGTCAGTATTATCGTGGCAACGGCGGTGATCACCGTTGTCTGCAATATGTTGGGGATTTGAATTATGTCCGGTACCACCCGGCCAACGGGTTCGCCACTCATCGAGGTGACCGGATTGACCATGGCCTATGGCGAACGGGTCATCCAGCGCGACGTGACGTTCACCGTGAATCGGGAGGATATCTTTATTATCATGGGCGGCAGCGGTTGCGGCAAGAGCACGCTGCTGCGCCATCTCGTCGGCCTTCATCGGCCGGCGGCCGGACGCGTCGCTTATGATGGGGAGGACTTCTGGGAACTGCCTGCTGGCAAGCGCCAGCGAATCATGCGACGATTCGGGGTCCTTTACCAGGGCGGTGCCCTGTGGAGTTCCATGACACTGGCCGAGAACGTGGCGTTGCCGCTCGAGCAGTATACCGATTTGGTTGCCGGTGAGATTGCCGATCTGGTGTCTTTCAAGCTGACCCTTGTCGGTCTGGCCGGTTTTGAAGGATTTTATCCAAGCGAGATCAGTGGCGGCATGAAAAAGCGGGCCGGCCTGGCCCGGGCCATGGCCCTGGATCCCGACATCCTCTTTTTCGACGAGCCGTCGGCCGGGCTCGATCCGATCACCTCCCGGCAACTCGACGATCTGATCCTCGAGCTGCGGGACAGCCTCGGGTCGACGGTGGTTGCGGTGACTCATGAGCTGGCCAGTATCTTCGCCATCGGCAACAATTCGGTCTTTCTCGATGGTGAAGCCGGGACCATGCTCGCCTCCGGAGATCCGCGGCGGTTGCGCGATGAGGCGGAGGTGACCGTGGTGCGACGATTTCTCACCCGGGGCGAGAGCGATCGTCCGACCGGTGGGGCAACGCTACAGCGAGGTGATGGCTGATGAGCAAAAAAGCGAGCACAGCGATGATCGGACTGTTCGTGCTCGGTGCGATCGGATTGGCGCTGGCCGGTGTGGTGATGTTCGGCTCCGGTAAGCTGTTTCGCCCGACCGTCAAGTACGTCATGTATTTCGACGGTTCCGTGAAAGGACTGTCCGTCGGGGCGCCGGTCGTCTTTCGCGGGGTCAAGATCGGTTCGGTGATCGACATCATCCTGCAGGGGAACCTGCAGGAGATGAGATTTACCGTGCCGGTGATTGCCGAGGTCGATTTGGCACGATTTCAGATATCCAAAGGTGATCCGGAGGCGATCGATTATGAAAGGGACTTGCTGGCGAAAGGGCTGCGGGCCCAATTGCAGACCCAGAGCCTGGTCACCGGTCAGTTGATGATCGATATCGATTTCCGGCCGGAGCGCGCATCGCGTCTGGTTGCCAACGTAACCGATTACCCGCAGATCCCGACGGTCCCGTCCACCGTTGAAGAGATTGCCCAGAAGATCGAAGATCTGCCGATCCAGCAACTGATCAAGCGGGTCAACGACTTGGTGGGCGGTCTGGAACAACTCGTCAATTCTCCCGAGATGCAGGAGCTGCCGCACGTGATGAGTCAGGCGGCAACAGAAGCCCGGACTCTGCTGAAGACGATTGATGACGAGGTCGGCCTGCTGTCGGCAGACGCCCGGGCCGTGCTTGCTGCGGCCACTGCGGTTATCGAGCGTGGTGATCGGCTGCTTGCCTTTGAAGAAGGGGTGCCGGCCGAAATGGCGGACAGCTTCCAGCAGCTGTTGGCCGAGGCGCGACTTTCCCTGCGGCGCTTTGACGAGACGCTGGCCGCCGTCCGCAGCACGGCGTCGGACGAGCGCTCCAAATACGAACTGCGGCGAGCCCTCAATAATCTGGCGGAGACGTCCCAATCCCTCGCCACCCTGGTTGAGTATTTGGGCCGCCATCCGGAAGCGCTGCTCTGGGGGAAAGACGATCAGGGGGAGCAATGAACAGAAAGAACAGAAACGAATTACCCGAGGTTATCGCCCTGATACTCATGGTGGTCGTGCTGGCAGGTTGCGGCAGTCCACCATCGACCCGCTTCTACGCCCTGTCTTCCCTGGCCACCGGTGATACTCGGTCGGTCGGGGACATAGTCCAGGCCCGAACGATTGTCGGCATCGGCCCGATTGCGTTGGCCAAATATCTGGAGTATCCGGCCATTACCGTCCGGAGCGGGGCCAACACACTGGTTCGTTCGGAAATGAACCGCTGGGGCGGTTCACTTGGGGACGAGGTGAGCCGGGTGCTGGTGGAAAATGTCGGGCACTTGTTGTCGGCCGAGCAGTATCTCGTCGTGCCATGGCTGGAACCGGTCGGCAACGATCTGCGGTTGCAGTTGATCATAAATCGGTTCGAAGCGACCTCGGCGCAGGAGGTGGTCTTCAATGGCGTCTGGCTGCTGTTTGCAGGAGATGACAACAATCCGCTCGCCTCCGGAGATGTGGCGCTGGTCGAGCCGCTTGAAACCGGCGACTATCCGGCGATAACGGCGGCCATGAGCCGAATCCTGGCCGAACTGAGCCGATTGGTCGTTGAACATATCAGAGCGGCACCCCGGTAGAGCCGTCCGGGTGCGGCAGCTGTTCGACGAGGTGGCGGCACCGTTGCTGCCGCACAAAAAAACGTGATACCGGGAAGACGCAATGGGAGAAACAACGAGCAAGGATCCGCTGCATGGCATAACACTTGAGCAAATGGTGACTGACCTTCAAGCCGCTTTCGGCTGGGAGGGCCTGGCTGCAAAAGTGAATATCCGCTGCTTTCGTGAAAATCCGTCGATTTCTTCCAGCCTCAGGTTTCTTCGGCGAACGCCGTGGGCGAGAACGAAGGTTGAACGTTTATATCTCAAGATGATCGGCGTGAAACGGCCGGCAAGCAAAAAAACCAGGAATCATAATGGCACAAGATGATGTTGACCAGTATCTCCAGGCCACTTCCTTTATCGACTTCGATACAGCCGAAGTTCGGTCTTTTGCCGAGCGGGTCTGCAGGCGGCAGGGCGGCGACAACCTGAAGGAAAAGGCGATCCGGCTCTACTATGCGGTGCGTGACGAGATCCGTTATGATCCGTATGACATCCGTTATTTGCCGGAGGCATTACGTGCGAGCACGGTAATCGGCAAGGGATCAGGCTATTGCGTCGCCAAGGCCGTGGTCCTTGCTGCCGTTGGTAGACAACAGGGTATTCCGAGCAGGCTGGGTTTTGCCGATGTTCGCAATCATCTGTCCACATCCCGGCTTCGCGAGGCGATGGGTACCGATCTGTTTTTCTATCACGGCTACACCGAGTTTTTTCTGGAAGGGCGGTGGGTCAAGGCGACGCCGGCCTTCAACCTTTCATTGTGCCGGCGGTTTCAGGTCAAACCACTGGAATTTGACGGTGAACATGATGCGGTCTTCCATGAATACAACGCGGAGGGCCGGCGGCACATGCAGTATATCGCGGATCATGGCAGTTATGGTGATCTGCCGTTTGAAGAAATCTTTGCCGCCTATCGCCACCACTATCCTGCTATGTTTGCCAATCTTTCCGGAATTTCAGGTGATTTCCATGCCGAGGCGGAAGCGGAGCGAAACAGCAGATAGCGTGTCGAGAGTGACGGCGGGCAGCGGTTGCGTGCATGGTGGGCAGGTCGAAGTCGCGACGGAGCGGTGTGCCGGCGCGCGGTGATCTTTCCTACGGCCGGCTCGTTCGCCGGTCATGGCATGGGACGTTAATACTGGGAGAACGGCTCCAGGCCGAAAACACCGCGAGCCCGGTCGCACAGGGTGTTGCCGGCATCGTTTTCCCAGGAGCGCTGGAACGCGCGACAGGTCGATGGCCGGTGCTGGTATATACGGCACGTGACATGGCCACCGACTGTTCCCAGCAGGGCCAGGCATCGAGGGTGCCTGGCCTTCGTTCCTTTCATGAAACGGCTCGTCTCACCGTGGGGCAGGGAGAGGTCGAGCAATTCGTTGTTACCGGTGCTGCTGGTTGCTTCGTCACCGGGAAAAGAAACGAGATAGAAGGCACAGCAGGCGCCGCACCGCTGGCACGGGCTGCAGATCGGCGTTGTGGGATGACCGTCTGAAGCTGTTGCTGTTATCGGAGCGAGGGTGATGTCGGGAAGTGCTGTCGGTGAGCGGATTGCGAGCGGCAAGCCGGCTGCCGTTTCCGGGTCGGCAGGAGTTGCAGGGGCAGGTGGTACCCGCCGTTGTTGCCAGGGAAGCCACACCATAGCAGTCTCCATAAAGCGTCATTGTTCGGTCTTGCTGGCCGGAAACGGCAACAACGCCAGAGACTGAAGGTCCCCTGAAGGAGCGGGCGGCCCCCCGGTTCGGCAGGTGGGAAGCGCTGCATACTCTACCCTATTGTCGGGGGAAATGAGATAGTTATTTTGGGCACACCCCCTCGCTTGCCGGTGCCGTCTGAAGGACGGTCGTCGCTTGACGAACGGCGGGCGAGACAGTAACAGTGAAGGAACCTGCCGATAGTGGGCGGCTACGGAAACGGTGGAGGGTGATGGACAGGCACCGGTTGACGATACTTCATACCTCGGACTGGCATATCGGGCGGACCCTCTATGGACGCAGTCGGTTTGCCGAGTTCGAGGCCTTTCTCGACTGGCTCGCCGCAACCATCGAGCGGGAAGGAGTTGATGTCCTGCTCGTTGCCGGCGATGTCTTCGATACCAGTGCGCCGGGCAACCGGGCGCAGCAATTGTATTACCGGTTTCTCTGTCGCGTGGCGGACTCTGTCTGCCGGCACGTGGTGGTCATCGCCGGCAACCATGATTCGCCGTCATTTCTGACAGCTCCCAGGGAGTTGCTTCGGGCACTCAATATCCATGTTGTCGGCACGGCCGGCGATCGTTTGGATGAGGAAGTGCTTGTGCTGACGACCGACGGAGGGGTACCGGAGGCTATTGTCTGTGCAGTTCCCTATTTGCGTGACCGGATGATCCGTACTGTTGAGGCCGGAGAGAGCGTTGCCGACAAGGAACGGAAGTTGGTCGAAGGGATCCGGGAACACTATCGAGTGGTTGTCGATCGTGCCGAAACGATCAGGGCGGATCTCGGACTGCCCATTCCCATCATTGGCATGGGCCACCTCTTTACGGCCGGCGGGCAGACCATCGATGGAGACGGCGTGCGTGAACTGTACGTCGGTTCGCTGGCCCATGTCCCGGCCGGAATCTTTCCGGAGATCCTTGATTATCTGGCTCTTGGCCATCTGCATATTCCGCAGCTGGTGGGTGGCTGTCAAGCGCGGCGCTACAGCGGTTCGCCGCTACCCATGGGGTTTGGCGAAGCGCGGCAGAGCAAGAGCGTCTGCCTGGTCCGCTTCACTCTGGCCGAACCTCTGCAACCGGCGCTGATCAGCACGATAACGGTACCGGGTTTCCAGCGCCTTGAGCGTGTTGCCGGGGACTGGCAGAATATCGCCGGTACCATCGAAGAACTGGCGGCGGCCGGAATGCCGGTCTGGCTGGAGGTGGTCTACGAAGGGGAAGAGCTCATTGGCGGACTGCGCGAGCGGTTGGACGAGATGGTGGCCGGAACCGATCTGGAAATTCTCCGCATCAAAAATAGCCGCCTCTTCACCAGGGTTCTCGAACAGAGCGCCGGCGAAGAGAGACTTGATGACCTCGATGTCGACCAGGTGTTCACTCGCTGTCTTGAAATCAACGAGGTACCCGGGGAGCAGTGGGAATCGTTACGGCACGCTTATCGGGAGGCGGTGATTTCCCTGCTCGAGGATGACTCCGAGAGAGACGAGCGGGAGACGTGATGCGAATTCTGCACGTTCGATTCAAGAATCTCAACTCCCTGGTCGGGCAATGGGAGATCGATCTGAGCGACCCGTCTTTCGCCGCCGATGGGATCTTTGCCATTGTCGGCCCGACCGGTTCCGGTAAGACGACCATTCTCGATGCCATCTGCCTGGCCTTGTACGGGCGGACCCCGCGTCTCAGCAAAGTGACGAAGAGCGGTAATGAAATCATGTCCCGCCAGACCGGCGAGTGTTTTGCCGAGGTAACCTTTGCCACCCAGGCCGGCCGTTATCGTTGTCACTGGAGTCAGCACCGGGCCCGCCGGCGGCCTGACGGAGAATTGCAGGCCCCCCGCCACGAAATCGCCGATGCCGATTCCGGCGCCATTTACGAGACAAAGATACGCGGGGTTGCCGAACAGATTGAAATGGCAACCGGCATGGATTTCGATCGCTTCACTCGATCGATGATGCTGGCCCAGGGCGGATTCGCCGCCTTCCTGCAGGCGGTTCCCGACGAGCGGGCGCCGATTCTCGAGCAGATCACCGGCAGCGAGATTTACAGCCGTATCTCCGTCCGGGTCCATGAGCGGCGGCAGGACGAGCGGAAAAAGCTCGATACCGTGCAGGCGGAACTGGCCGGCATGAACCTTCTCAGCGAAGAGCAGGAGCAGCAGCTGGTCGCAGACCTGGAGCAAAAAGTCGGGCGGGACGCGGCGTTGGGCGACCAGTTGGCGCAGGCAACCCGGATACTCAACTGGCTCGATGAGATCGAGAGATTGGTTCATGCCGGTACCGTGATCCGGCAGCAGAAAGAGGACCTGCAGCAGCGGATCAACTCTTTCGCCCCCGAGCAGGAGCGGTTTCGTCGTGCCGTCGCTGCTCTCGAGTTGACGGGAGAGTATGCCACCCTGGTGTCGCTGCGCAGTGCCCAGGAGGCGGACCGAAAAGAGTGGCAGGCCTGCCGGGAGACGATGCCGTCGCACCTCTCGTCCGTCCGGTTGGCAACCGCGGCTGCGAGCGCGGCCGATAAACGGTGCAGAACGCGCAAAGCAGAGCAGCAGCAGGAGCTGCCGGTTATCCGCACCGTGCGTGAGCTGGACTTGACTATCAGGGAGAAGGAGGCAGCGCTGAAAACGGCTGTTGAGGCCGTGGCGGAGAAGGAGCAGGCCATGGCGGCGCTGCAGCGGCAACAGCAGCAGGGAGTGGCGCAACAGGAAACAACGCAGCGCCTTCTCGCCGAGGTGCAACGGCAGCTCGAGGAAAACAAGGTGGACGGAGGTCTCGTGGAAAGCCTTGGCGAGATTCGTGGACGCTTTGAAACGCTGCGAACGATTCAGCGACAACTGTCCGCCACGGGCAAAGAGGCGGAGCAGGCGGAGCAGGCACTGCGTGCCGCTAGCGAGCGTCGGCAGCTACAAGCCGAGACTCTGGCAGCGACGCGTCGCGAGCGGGACGCACGGCAGCAGGCCTTGGTCGACAAGCGTTCGGAGCTTAATGACTTGTTGGCCGGTCGGGACGTGAGCGACTGGCGTGACGAGTTGACGTCATTGATAGAACAAAAAAGTGTGCTGGTCAGACTCGATGATGCAGTCTCATCCGTGACGGCGCACCGGCAGGCGGTCGAGCAATCGGCGCAGCGGCAACAGACCCTGGAGGCGGAGCAGGCGGCACTGACGGAGCAATTGCAACAGTGGACCGGCAAAGAGGCGGATCTGGAAGAGCAGGTGCGCCAACTGGACGATCGGTTGTCCCTGCTCAAACGCATCGAGAATTTGGCCGAGGCGCGACCACTATTGCAGGATGGAGAACCCTGCCCGCTCTGCGGTGCCAGGGAGCATCCGTTTGCCAAAGGCGCACCTCCCGTTGCCGATGAAGCCCGCGAAAAACGAGAGGCCCTCAGGAGTGAGTACAAAGCGGCACTCGATGCGCGATCCCGGATCCAGATCGAGCAGGCACGGGTCGGCAAGGACCTTGAACAGCTTGCCGTCGACGTTCGGGAGCATGAAAAAACAATCAAGGAAGCTGAAGCGCTGATTAATGAAACCGGCGCGGCAGTCGAACTGGATGCTGCCGCTGCCGATCTGGCCGGCACTATCGAGCAACTCCGTGCCGCCAACGCTGAGGCAGTGCAACGGGTGAGTGCGCTTGTCAAACAGGCCGATGACAACGAGAAAACCTGTGGCGCCCTGCGCGACGCCGTAGATCAAGCCAGGGAAGCGGTGACGGCGGGTGAGACCGATTATCAGGCGGCCGTTCATCAGAGCGACACGGCGCGCCGGCAACTGGAGCACCTTACTGCCGAAATCGGAACGTTGGAACGGCAGCTGCAGCGGCTCCTTGATTTAGTGGGGGCCGATGTTCGGCCGTTTGGCATTGGGACTGTCTCCACCGACTCGGCAGAGCAGGTGCAGGTCGAGCTGACCGAGCGACGGGATCGCTGGCTTGTTTGCCTGCAGGAGCAACGGCAACGTGAACAGGAACTCGCCGCCTTGGATATGCAAAACCGCCACCGCGCCGAACTGATCGAGGCCGCCGCCCGGGAGTGGCAAACGCTGAAACGGCGCCGCGAGCTTCTCGAAACAGAGCGCGATATCTTGCGCCGAAAGCGGCAGGAGCTCTTCGGCGATAAATCTCCGGAGCAGGAGGAGAAACGGCTGGCCGATGGTCTCGAGGCCGCCGATCAAGAGCTGGTATCGACCCGGCAGCAACAGCACGAGGCCGAACGGGAATTGGGCCGGCTGCAAGCCCGTCTTGAATCGTTGGCCGGGTCGCTGGCACAGCGAGAGAGCCGATTGTCTCAGCAGGAAGCTGCGTTTCGGGATCGGCTGATATCGGCAGATTTTGCAGATGAGCGCGGTTTCAACGAGAATTGTCTGCCCGAAGATCAACGGGCGGCCCTGTCGAGGCAGGCACAGGCGCTTGCCGACGAAAAAACCAGACTTATGGCCAAAGAACGCGATACGCTGGAACAGCTGGAGAGAGAGCGGAGCAAGCAGCTCAGCGATCAGCCCCGGGAAGAGATCGGTCGCCGCCAGGAGGAACTGGTTGCCGCCCAGAAAGAGCTTCAGCAAGAGATCGGTGGTCTTCGACAACAACTGGCAGAGGATGCGCGGTTGAAAGAAACCCAGCGTCAACGACTTTTGCTCGCTGCAGCCCGGCAGCGCGAATGGGAGCGCTGGGACCGGCTGCATGGCTTGATCGGTTCGGCCGACGGCAAAAAATATAGAAATTTCGCCCAGGGATTGACCTTTGAGGTGATGGTCGGCCACGCCAATCGCCAGTTGCAGAAGATGTCCGATCGTTACCTGCTGATGCGAGACCGTACGCATCCATTGGAGTTGAGCGTTATCGACAATTATCAGGCCGGCGAGATTCGCTCGACCAAGAATCTCTCCGGCGGCGAGAGTTTTCTCGTCAGCCTGGCACTGGCGCTCGGCCTGTCACAAATGGCCAGCGACAAGGTGCGGGTCGACTCGCTCTTTCTTGATGAAGGATTTGGTACGCTGGACGACGAGGTGTTGGATATGGCGTTGGAAACACTGGCGAGTTTGCAGCAGGACGGCAAGCTGATCGGTGTTATCTCGCACGTCCCGGCGCTCAAGGAACGGATTGGTGCCCGGATCGAGGTCGTTCCCCGGACGGGGGGAAGAAGCGGGATTGTCGGTCCGGGGTGCCGGCCTTGCAAAGAAGAGTGACGGGCACGGCGCTGCAGCCTGTGGCAGAACCGGCCAGCCCGGAACAGATTAAATCCCAATTGTGCACCGGAGACGATTTCAAGGCAGAAACTGCCAGCGGGCCAGATAGAGCACCGCCAGGTAGCGAACCGATTTCCCTATTCCCACCAGCAGCACGAATAACCATAACTTCACCCGCATCACGCCGGCGATAAAGGTCAGGACGTCACCGCCGAGCGGCAGCCAGGAAAACAGCAGAGTCCAGATGCCGTAGCGCTGAAACCAGTGCTGTGCGCGATCGATCTGCTCCTGTTTGAAATAAAACCAGGGCCGGTCCCGATAGTGCAGCAGATAGCGGCCGAGTCCCCAGTTTACTACGGCACCGAGGGTGTTGCCGGTGGAGGCTGCCAGGATGAGCGGCAGTGCCGGTGTGTCGCTGCGGATCAGGGCGTAGAGGACCACCTCGGAAGAGAACGGCAATACGGTTGCGGCAAGGAAGGAGAACGAAAACAGAATCAGGTAGGGGGTCATAGGCTCCTTGCCCGCCGGCGGGAACTGTCCGAGTGGTTATGCCTTACCGGTCCCGCCGGGATCTGCTGATGATCGGTGCAGAGAGCCGCGAAACCAGGAAAAATAGACACCGGAGAGGCAGAGTGCGGCGGAGATAAGATAGACGGTATGGATACTTTGCAGGAACAAGCCGTAGTTATCCGGACCGATGGCCTGACGACCGATGATCAGTGCCAGCACCACCGTGGCCATGGCCATGCTCAGCATCTGGCCGATGAGACGCATCGTGGCCACCGTTCCCGAGGCCAGGCCGTAATGACGTTTTTCGACGGCGCCCATGATAGCGCTCATGTTCGGTGAGCTGAACAATGCGAAACCGGTACCGAGCAGGACCAGGTTGGCAACGATCAGGTGCAGACCGGTATCCGGCTGTAATCGGGTGAATAATGTCACGCCGATCACGGTGATGATCATGCCGGCGGTCGCCAACAGGCGTGGTTCGATTCGGTCGGAGAGTCTGCCGGCCAAGGGTGAGAGCAGTGCCATCATGATCGGTTGGGCCATCAGCACCAGTCCCGCCGTCTGTGGGGCCATTCCTTTGATATACTGAAGATAAAGGCTGAGAAGAAAGGTGACGGCAAAGGTTGCTGAATAGTTGAGCAGGGCCGCCAAACTGGAAAAGGCAAAGGTCTTGTTTGCGGAAAACAGGGAAACATGGAAGACCGGATAACGGGCGGTGCGCTGGTGGCGAAAGAAGATGACCAGTAGCAGGATGCCGGTTAGTAGCAGCACGGTGCCGATCATCGACGGCAGACGGGTGGCGCCGTAGACCAGGGAAAGGATGGCCACCGCGTAGAGTAGGCAGGCCGGGATGTCGAGCTGCTGGCCTGGCTCGCCGCGCCATTCCCCCTTCAGGGAGCGTTGGGTCAGCAGAAATAGAAAGAGACCGAGCGGCAGCATGAGCAGGAAGATGCTGCGCCAGCCGAAATGGTGGGTCATCAGGCCGCCGATGAACGGCCCGGTCGACAGACCGATGTAGACGGCGGCAACGTAGATGCCGATAACACGGCCGCGCCGCTCGGGTGGAAAGATCGAGGTCAGGATGGCCATGCCGGTGGTGATGAACATCGCCGCTCCGAGTCCCTGCACGACCCGAAAGGCGATCAACATGGCGGCAGAGCCGGCAAAGGCCGCCGCTGTCGACCCGAGCGTATAGACAACCAGGCCGGCGGCAAATACCCGCTTGCGCCCATGAATGTCGGCAATCTTGCCGGCCGGGATCAGGCCGACGGCAACCGCCAGCAGATACGCGGTGGCGACCCAACTCAGTTGCACGGCATCCATCTGCAGGTCGGACTGGATAGCCGGCAGGGCGACGTTGATCGAGGAGATGATGAACGGGCCGACAAAAGAGGTCAGTGTGGCCACGATCAGGGCCGAGCGTTCCAGGGCGCTATGTGTTGCTGGCTGGTGAGGCATGGGAGAGTTTCTCCTGATTATCGTTCGAAGGGTGCGCGAGCGATAGTACCGGAATCTAGCGCAAAGGCGGGGGCAAGGGAAGGCTTTTGCCGGGAGGTAAGCAGATTTTTAACCGAACCTATCGTCCCGAGCCGTTAGTGGAATCATGGGATGCGGCGCTGATGTCCGATGCGGGAATGGTGCCGGGATACCCGGCCGGATGACGCAAATGCGTGCCGATCCGCTCAACCGGCCTTTACCTCTTCGTAGGACGGGCAGGCGGTGGTGGCAATGGCAAACGCTTTTCCCCATTCATGCCACTGCTCAACGACGGTGTCGAAAACCATCGGGCAGATATCATCTTTTCGGGTTACCGCCTGCGCCAGCTTTTCGGTGGCTTCGAACCACGGGGCCGTCGGCCGGTCGCCGGAACAGAGTGCGGCAAGACGGCAAGAGAGATTGAGCAGTTCGGCCACGTTTCTGGTGGTCGATTCTCCCAATTCGCTCGTGTCCAATTCTTCGTGAAAACCGGCAGCCAACGCATACGTGGCGGGAAGTCCCCAATCCAGAAAGAGTTCCGCGGTCAACTCGGCGCTGTCGATAGCAAAGCGCATCCTCTCCATGGTCTTTCTTGTTTCACCGGACGCATCTTCTGCGAGGATAATCTCATATTCATCCGGAAACACGCTGGCCAGGACCAACTCGCCCATATGCGACAGCAAAGCGCAGGTGAACATCTCGTCCGGGTCGCTTCCCTTGACATGGCTCGCCAACGTTTTGCCGGCTATCGCCCGGGCCAGTGAAATCGACCAGAAGCGTTCGAAGTCGAAGGCTCGGCAAGAGCCCTGCCTGTTGGCTGCCAGCATCGAAAAACAGAGGGCGAGATGGGAAATGGTCTTCATGCCGAGTTTCACGGCAGCTCGCTGAATCGAGGCGACCTGGACGCCGGTTGCCAGAAAGGCTGAATTGGCGTATTTCAGCACTTCGGCCGATAATGCCGGGTCGGCCTGAACGACTTGGGCGATGTCCTCCAGCGACGTCGCATCGTTCTGACACAGACGCATCACCTGGAGCGCGGTCTGTGAGGGCATAGGTAGCTGGTGGCTGTTTTGCAGGGTCTGAAAAACTTCTCTTCGCGTCGGCATGGCAATTTTTGACGAATCGTCATGATGGAGAGTTCGGTTTCTGCTCAGAGTTTATGATACGAGATCGGTAAAGGCAAGTGAAAGCGGGACCGGATTGTATTGCGTGCCGGCGAATAGATGACTCATCCGTTTGCCTCGCCACTCGTTAGGCAGGGAGCGCGACGGTGCATCAAATATGTTGCACCGTCGTGGAAATGCGCTATAGGAAAGAGTGTATGACAGATGCTGCCGGATGAAGGCAGCGGATGGTCAAGACCCATAATGTTGCCCGAACCGTTCGCGGGAGCGGTATCAACCATGTCGCCAGCAGGAGATGGGAATGATGGATAAAGCTCAGGAACTTCCCGGCAAACGGGTGTTGGTTGTAGATGATGAACCTGATATGCGAGGGTTGCTGGCCAGGCTGCTGATCAAGAAGTGCAGCTATGATGTCCGGCAGGCGGAATCGGGCGATCTTGGTCTGGAGATCGTCGCCTTCTGGCGGCCCGATGTGATTATTACCGACGTTAAGATGCCCGGGATGGACGGGGTTGAATTTTTCCGCCGGATCGGTGAGATCGACCCGACCGTCACGACCATTATCATGACCGGTTATGGGACCGTCGAGATGGCGGTACAGACCTTGAAAAACGGGGCCTACGATTTTTTTGAAAAGCCGTTTGATAACAACCAGATCATCCATGCGGTCACCCGGGCTATGGAGCGAACCGAACTGCTCCGCCAGAAGCGGCAGTTCGAAGCGTTGAGTCGGCAGCTCTCCGATGAAGGGACGTTTTACGGGTTTGTCGGTCGATCGCCGCGTCTTCTTCAGGTGCACGACTTGCTGCGTCGACTTGCCCCGAGTAGCATGACCGTGTTGATTCGCGGTGAATCCGGGACCGGCAAGGAGTTGGCGGCACGCGCTCTGCACGCTCTGTCGGGTCGGGCCGAACGGCCGATGGTGACGGTCAACTGCCCGGCCATGCCGGAGCAGATTCTCGAAAGTGAGTTGTTCGGGTATCGCAAAGGCGCATTTACCGGCGCTGATCGTGATAGAACGGGGCTGTTCCTCGAGGCCGATCACTCCACGCTGCTGCTCGACGAAATCGCCGACATTCCCGTTTCAATCCAGACCAAATTGCTGCGGGTGCTCCAGGAAAAAGAGATTCAACCGCTTGGTCAGAACCGGAGTTACCCCGTCGATGTACGGGTAATCGCCTCGACTAACCAGGACATCGAGGCGAAAATCGGTCGTGGTGAATTCCGGGAAGACCTGTTTTACCGTCTCAATGTGGTAACGGTAACCATGCCGAGTCTGGAGGAAATTCGCAGCGATCTTCCCCTGCTGATCCATTATTTTTTCAATAAATACCGCTTGGAATACGAGCGTGAGGGCCTGGAATTGGGGGAAGACGCCGTCCAGGCGTTGCTGACGCGACCGTGGCGCGGTAACGTCCGGGAACTGCAGAATACCATCAACCGGGCCGTCCTGCTCGGCAGCGGCCAGCGCTTGAGTCGGCAAGACCTGATGCTTGGCCAACCGCTCTCCGAACCGCACGTGGGTTCGGTGCCGGATGCGTTCGATCGGCTCCAGTCTTTAACCTATGGTGACGCCAAAGAAGTCGTGCTCAAAGAGTTCTCAAGATCATACCTTCGGGAAGCGATAGCCCAAGCACAGGGTAATATCAGTCAGGCTGCCAAGGCTTGCGGCATGGAACGGCAGGCAGTGCAGCGGCTCCTGCGTCGGTATCAGATCGACATCAGTGATCTCCGCGACGGTGGCGCGCAGTAGACCGCTCTTGTCTCTTCCGGGCTCCCGGCTCGGCCGGTTGTCTCGTCCTGCCGGGCACGCCTGACCTCCGGTGGACCTGCAACAAATATGACTCATCTGCAGCAGATATGTTGCGCTGTAACAGCGTCGTATCTCAGTCATTTTTTTCAATTTCCCTGGAAAGTTGTATAATAAAGAGCCATTTGCAAAACAATCTTTTCGCCCAAACTCTGCGTTATGCTCAAAATTTTATCCTCGGAATATCATGTATATGCCTGCGGTAAAATTTTTCGCATGCCTTGATTTTGAACG
>JAZBPM010000293.1:0-2527 GCA_036351615.1 Desulfofustis sp. | reverse complement strand
TGCGGCCCTGCCGGCGATTCTTATTGTTCGTTGCGACGTCCCGTCATGGGGTTTAGCGGAGGACAGGTAAAAACCCGGCCCGTCGTTGATGGAGACTAGCCGGTTTCCAGGAGAGCGGATGGGCTACCGGGTTCGATTATCCTGCGGCGACCGAGCGGTGAGACCGTATTTGTTAAGCAGATCGTAGAGGCGTGAGCGCGAAATACCGGCCAGTGCGCAACTTTTTTTTATATCACCACCGGTAACGCGCAGGAGCCGGGTCAGGTACGCCTTCTCCTGCAGCTCGACGGCCCGCTCCCGGGCCTCTTTGAGCGGCGGCAAGTGCTCATCATCGCCCGCCGGCAACGAAGGGGGCTGCAGCTCATCCGGGCCGGCGGACTCCTCCTGGCGCAACTTCTTCCGGGTTACCTGGATTCTGATGCCGGATGGCAGGTGCTTCGGGTAGAGCGTCGGGCTTTCCTGCGCCTCGGTCAGAGATCGTTCGATGGCGTGCTGCAACTCACGGACATTGCCAGGCCAATCATAGGCCGTCAGCAGCATCAGGTAATCGGGCGAAAATGTTTTCTTCTTGAGTTTCTGCTGTCGACAAAAGCTATCCCGGCAATAATAGGCCAACTCGGCAATATCGCTGCGGCGCAGCCGCAGCGGCGGCAACTCCAGGTAAAAGGTCTTCAAGCGGAAGAGCAGGTCTTCGCGGAAACTGCCCTCCTCGACCATGGCGTTCAGGTCCCTGTTGGAGGCGGCAATGAGCCGGAAATCGCTTTTCTGCTCGCTCGACGCACCGACCGGCAGGAATGTTCGTTCCTGAATGACACGCAGCAATTTTTTCTGGGACGACAACGGCAGTTCGCCGATCTCGTCAAGGAACAGGGTACCGCCGTGTGATTGCCGAATGAGTCCTTGCTGGGCTCGATCCGCACCGGTAAACGACCCCTTGGTATGACCGAACAGGGTGCTTTCGATCAGCGATGGGGCCAGGGCCGCGCAATCGACAACCGTCAGTTCATGGTCGGCTCGGGAACTCAGGCTGTGGATGGCCGAGGCAAAGAGTTCTTTGCCGGTTCCCGATTCACCGTAAATCAGGATATTCCCCTCGGTCTGGGCAATCCGCACCGCCTGATCAACGCAATTCTGCATAATGGTGCTTCGGCCGATAATGCCGCGACGCGCCAGCTGCGAGCGAATGACCTGCAACCTGTCCGTTGCCTCGGTGGCCTTGTTACGACGATATTTGAGCGCGCGCTTGAGGACGGTGGCCAGCACCTCCGCCGGTGAGGGGTCGACCAGATATTCCCAGACTCCGGCTTTCAAGGCGTGCTCCGCCTGGTCGACCTGTCCGGTCTCGGAAAAAATGATGATCTCGGGCGAGTCGGTAACGGCCTGAAATTGGGCAATGGCAAAGCTCGCCGGTCCGTCGGTCAACTCATCGCGCAGAATCAGGATGTCAAATGAGCGTTCTGTACACGCCTCAAGACCATCATGAACAGTAGCGGCATAGCTGATGAACGCTTCGCCGTCGGCCACTACTTTCTGCAGCGGGACCAGCAACGACTGATCGTTGTCTATCAGCAGAATGGAGAAACCGCTTTTCGCTTCCATCTTCAGGTCTGGGGTGAGAGAAGAGATATGACCGATTCCCTTTCAGACAACCGGTACCAATACCATATTTTACTTGATTACGGCAGGATGGCAATGACAATAGTCTCCGGTTTTGGCCAACACCTCAGCGTTAACGTGAAAAAGTGTACACCGTTTCTTTCGTTAACGGCTCACCCGTTGCCGCCGGATAAGCGTCGGCGCCGGATAAAACTGGTTGCGCTTTTTTCCACAATTGCATCCTTTTTGCATGAACCGAATTAGAGATACCCGCTGACCGGGCGCGCATCCCGAGTCTGCCATATTAAATCAAGTCCAGAGCGCGTAACCATGGAAAACCTGGCAATCCTGATCGTTGAAAGCAATCCCACGGACAGCCACCTGATCAAGGACTATCTCTTCCGCGCACCGCTGAAGGCTGGGATAATCGATAGAGCGGAATCGTTGCACGCGGCATTGGAACGTCTCGCAATAACCGCCTACGATGTGATTCTGGTCAACCTGATGCTCAGCGACAGCAACGGTTTGGAAACAATCCGCAGTATCGCCAATGGAGCACCGGAAGCGGCAATTATCGTTATCTCGGAAGGTGACAGCCATGCCCTGGCAAGCAAGAGTGTCCGGTTCGGCGCCCAGGATCATTTGGAAAAGCAGCACATCTCGCCGATCATGCTGCACAAATCCCTGCACTACGCCATTGAACGACGAACCATGCTCCAGGAGAAAGAGGATGTCCTCAACGATCTCGGCACGGCCCTGGAAAAACTCGGTTCACTGGAAAACATCCTGCCATTTTGTCTAAATTGCCGGAAAATACGTAACGCTGCGGGTCAGTGGCTTGATCTGGAAGAATACATCAATGAGCACGAACGTGGCGGAGGAAATCGACTGATCTGTCCGATCTGCCGGCAAGATCTCTGACCCCCGGCTC
>JAZBPM010000292.1:0-5186 GCA_036351615.1 Desulfofustis sp. | reverse complement strand
CCGTCCATTGCTGAAATCGATAGTGACCTGCAACTTCTGGCCGGCCAGACCAACGCAATCCGAACCTATTCGGTAAACGGCGTCCTGCAGCACGTTCCTTCCCTCGCCCGGAAATACGGACTCAACGTGACACTCGGTGCCTGGATCAGTGATGATCTCGAGGAAAACGAGAGACAATTGGAAACGGTCATCTATCTGGCCAGACAGCATTACCACAATGTCATTCGAGTCATCATCGGCAACGAGGCATTGTTACGAGGTGACGTCTCAACTGCCAGGTTGCACGGATATCTGGATCGGGTCCGCAAAGCGCTGGATATCCCGGTGAGCACAGCGGAGCCGTGGCACATCTGGCAACAACAACCAGATCTCGCCGATCATGTCGATTTTATTGCCGTTCACCTGCTTCCCTACTGGGAAGGCATTCACATCGACAGGGCTGTCGATCACGTGATCGACCGCCACGACCTGCTCAAACTGACATTTCCGGAGAAAGAAATCGTCATCACCGAAATCGGTTGGCCGAGCAACGGGCGCATCCGCCAGGACGCCGTCGCCTCGGCAGCCAATCAGGCCGCCTTCCTGCGCCGCTTTCTCGATCGGGCCGAACGTCTCGACCTGGTCTATTACGTTCTCGAAGCATTCGACCAGCCCTGGAAACGAACCAGCGAGGGAACTGTCGGCGCATATTGGGGCGTTTACGATGCCGATCGCCGTCCCAAGTTCCCGTTCACCACGCCGATCGTCAACATCCCCAGATGGCATATCCTCGCTGCCATATCGGTAGCCCTGTCGCTGCTCGTCTCTACTCTGCTGCTCATCGACAGCCGGAGCTTGCGAAAAAGAGGCTGCGGCTTTTTGGCCGCGATTGCCGTGTTCTGCGCCAGCGGCGCGGTCTGGATCGTCTACAGCTACTGGCGTCAATATATGACCCCCGGCGCCCTGACCATCGGAGCGCTGATGCTCGTCGGCCTGACCGGTGTGCTTGTCGTTCTGCTCGCCGAGGCCCATGAGTGGGCTGAATCCCTCTGGGGTGACGTCGGTCGCCGCTTTTCCCCGCCGATCACCGTCGCCGACGACCTGCTGCCCAAGGTTTCCATCCATGTCCCGGCCTACAACGAGCCGCCCGAGATGCTGATCGAGACCCTCAATGCCCTGGCCGAACTGGATTACCCCGACTTTGAAGTGATTGTCATGGACAATAACACCAAAGACCCGTCCGTCTGGCAGCCGGTCCGCGAGCACTGCCTGACGCTGGGCGAACGGTTTCGCTTCTTTCATGAAGACCGGTTGACCGGATTCAAGGCAGGCGCCCTCAACTACGCATTGGCTCGCACTGATGCAGACGCGAGCGTAATCGCCGTCATCGACAGCGACTACATGGTGAAGCGGAGTTGGCTTCGCGACCTGGCGCCCCATTTTCTCAAACCGCAGGTGGCCATCGTGCAGGCCCCCCAGGATTACCGCGATGACCGGGAAAACCTGTTCAAGACCATGTGCTATGCGGAATATCGCGGCTTTTTCTGTATCGGCATGATTACTCGCAACGAACGCAACGCGATCATTCAGCACGGTACCATGACCATGGTACGGAAAGCGGTGTTGACCGAAATAGACGGGTGGGCGCCGTGGTGTATCACCGAAGATGCCGAGTTGGGTCTGCATATCTTCGAAAAAGGGTATGAAGCGATCTACGTTCCGACCAGCTACGGCAAGGGACTCATGCCCGACACCTTCATCGACTTCAAAAAGCAGCGGTATCGCTGGGCCTACGGAGCCGTTCAGATCATGCGGCAGCATGCCCGCACCCTGCTCGGCAGCAGCAATAGCCGGCTGACCCGTGGACAACGCTATCACTTTATCGCCGGCTGGCTGCCCTGGCTCGCCGATGGAGTCAACCTGCTCTTTACCCTGGCCGCACTGGCCTGGTCTGCGGCAATGATCCTGGCACCACTTCGTTTCGAACCGCCGCTGTTGATGATTTCATTGATTCCGTTATCGTTCTTTTTCTTCAAACTGGCCAAGATGATCTATCTCTATCGCCGGCGGGTCAACGCCTCGGCGGTCCAGACGATCGCCTCGGCCCTGGCCGGGCTGTCGCTTACCCACACCATTGCCAAGGCCGTCCTGTTTGGTCTTGTCAGCTCGAATCTGCCCTTCTTCCGGACGCCGAAACGGGCCGCCGCCGGCACTATTCGCTATGCCCTGCAGGCCGTCCGCGAGGAAGGATTGCTGGCGACCACGCTGGTGGCGGCTATTTATGGAATTATCGTTCGGCAGGGGGTGGAATCGCCCGACTTGCTGCTCTGGGTCATGGTGCTATTCGTCCAGACCATACCCTATCTGGCTGCCGTGCTGATGTCGTTCATCGCCGCCGGCACCCCGGCTCCGACCTCTCTGATCGCCACCCTTACCAAACCGATATCCGTGACCGGCAACCGGCAGGAAGGACCCACCTATGCCCCGTTGCACGAGCGCTAGAGAGAGCGGGAAGCAGCGGCCGGCCGTGCTGCCGAGGACGGTGGCCATCCTGACACGCCAGCCGATCCTGCTCGTCCTGCCGCTTCTGTTGCCGGCGATCCGGCGCCTGGCGCAAACCGGCGTCACCGAGCCGGCCGGTCTGCTCTCCGATCTCGGCAGCGCTGCCCTGGTCTTCAGCCTGCTCTGGTACGCCCCACGACTACTTCGGCCGGCGATGCTACTGTTCTGGTGCCTCATCCAGATCGGGGCAAGCGAACTGCTCGGTGCGGTACACCGATTGCCAAGCTGGCAGGACGCCCGCTATCTGCTGGACCCGGTGTTTCTCCAAAGCAGTACCGCCGGACTGCACCTGCAAGCGCCAGGATTTGCGGCCACCCTGATCACTGCCGCAATAATTGCCGCCATCGCGCCGATCCCCCGCTCCACGCTGCGCACACTGACAGCCGGTCTGCTGACCGTGCTGCTGCTGCTACCGTTGCACGACTCGCTTGCCCGCACCCTCAGCGACCAGGAGGTCGATGATCGCTATCAGGTCCTGCACTGGCTCATTATCGATGCGGCTGCCTCCGCCGCCGGCAACCGGTTGCCGGTGGCAACACAGGCAACGCTGCCCGGCGAACTGCTGCGCGCCGACCTGGGAGGACGCCGGCTGCTGCTTCCGGCTACGGCAGATCGCAGCCGCAACGTATTGCTCATCGTTCTCGAAGGAATCCCCGGCCTCTACCTGCCGGACATCGGCTCTGCCGTCGTCGGCGACGAGGCGTCTTTGCGCCTGCCCGCCTTGGCCGAAGCCACCGCCGCAGCGATGCTCGTTCCCGCTTTCGTCACGCACAGCCATCAAACGATCCGCGGCCTCTACGCCATCCATTGCGGCGACTTCAGCAAGCTCTCGTTCACCACCCCGAAGGCCTTTGAGCTACAGAATGCGCCACAGCGAGCCGCCCAGTGTCTGCCGGCACAACTGGCCGCCGCCGGCTACCAGAGCCATTATCTCCAGGGCGCGCCGTTGGCCTTCATGAACAAGGATCGGGCCATGCCGGCCATGGGGTTTCAGCAGGTACACGGTTTGGAATGGTTCCCCGAGAATACCGGTGCCGATTTTATCTGGGGTGCATCGGACGATTCGTTTTTCCGCGGCGCCGCCAACTATATCGATGTTCTTGAGCAACAACAACAGCCGTGGTTTCTCTCCCTGCTGACGGTGGCCACCCATCAACCGTATGCCGCCGACGAAGAGGCGGTGCAACGCTACGGTTCACGGCAGGCCGCGGCCGTCGCCCATCTCGACCAGGCGCTCGCCCGATTCCTCGATGATCTCCGGAAGAGCGGCACCCTCGATGACACCCTGGTCGTTATCACCTCCGACGAATCGCACGGCGCCCCCGGAGCCGGCTGGTATTCCAGCTGGGGGCTGGCAATCGTACTCGCTCCGGAACAGGACGCGCTGCCCCGTCTGAAGAGCGGGATGTACGGCCTGGTCGATATCGAGGCCTCCATCCTCGATTATCTCGATCTCCCTATTCCGCCGGCAATCCTTGGACGAAGCCTGTTCCGCGACTACGACCGTTCCCGAACCATGGCCTCTTACACCGGCGGCCTGCTGCGCTGGCAAACGGCGGACGGCAACCTTTACGAATGCAGCCGCGACGCCATCTGCCGCAGCACCGAAAGCCCGATGATCGGTCCACGCCCCGAACAAAGTACGACCGCGGCACCTGAAGACGGTGCCCGCTTCTTTGCCCTGGCCGGTCAACTCGACCGCAGCGTCGCTGACGGGCCGACCTCCATCCTCCAGTTCGCCGGCGGGGAAGTGCGAACCCTGCCGGCTGTCATCACCAACGACTGGACCGACAACCTGATCGGTGCCCAATATCTCGACTTTCCGCACGATTCGACGGTCCGGGTCGATATCGGAGTGCAGGCATTGTCCACCGAACCGGAAGGCCTTCGCCTGCAGCTGATCATGCGCCAATTCGAGCAAGAAGTCACGACGATCACCCCGCCGAGCTTTCCGCTGCTGCACGGCGGTGAGTCCTGTTCCGTCAGTTTTTCCTTCACCAACGAGCAGGCGCGCCAGGCCTTTTCCTTTCATCTGCTCGGGGCCGGTGAAAACACGCGGATCAGGCTCGACAACTTTACCGTCCGGATCACTCCCGATAATGGATAGGTAATCGGCAAACGTCCTGCAAGCCACTCTGTTCCCCTTGCGCCAATGAGATTGACCGGTGTCGGCAATTATGCTTATACTGCTTGAGGTTAACAGAGTTATCACCGACTAGTCTGGAACGAATGTTTCTCATAGTACCTTCCCGGGAGAACGGGAAAGGAGCAACCATGCCGTTTTCTGCCGATCAACACCCAACCGCCGGTAGATTTGTCTGTGCCGGCACGCATCTGTCATGACCAGCCGACCGCCCGCGGTTTTTTTCGATAAAAACGACTATCAGCTCCTCGATATCGTTAACGAGGTCCTGGACCGGGACAGCGACACCACGATCCTGCGTTCCCTGTTGACGGAACACATGCACCCGCAGGGCATCAAGGAGCTGGCCGCCTCGAGAGGCCTGCGCATTGCCTACGCCATTGCCGGCCTGCTCGGAAGCTTCTCCAAAGGGACCGCACAGGATCGGCTCAAGGCACTGCGTTCCTTGCGTGATGAGGTTTTTCTGTCGGCCACCGTCTTCTACCAAAAGAACACCGCCCGG
>JAZBPM010000291.1:0-13015 GCA_036351615.1 Desulfofustis sp. | reverse complement strand
TGAAAAGATATTAACGATCAAACGAAACTTTAAAGGTCAAATAACGAAAGTCTTTGTCGATTTACTCCATCGCTACCCAACCGATCGTGTTGGCAGTTCGTTGCCAGCCTGCTGCGCTAAGAACAGCAGGTCTAGGGCGGTTACGTCGTCGTCAGGGTCCGGCGGACCGCATCCTGCCAGCCGGCATACTTACGGTTGCGGATCTCTTCGTCCAGTGCCGGGGTAAATCGTTTGTCGCGTTTCCAGGCATCGACGAACCGTTCGGGCGGTGGTACCAAATCTTTGGACAGACCGGCCAGGTAGGCGGCCCCGAGGGCCGTGGTTTCAAGGATTGCCGGTCGGTCCACCGGGGCGTTGAGAATGTCGGCGAGAAACTGCATGGTGTAGTTGGAGGCGACCATGCCGCCATCTACCCGCAGCACCGTGTCACCCATTGCCGGCCAGTCGCCGCGCATCGCCTCGAGCAGATCACGGGTCTGGAAACAGACCGATTCCAGGGCCGCCTTGGACAACTCGGCCGGGCCGGTCGCCCGGGTAATGCCGAAGATGGCCCCCCGGGCATCGGCATCCCAGTGGGGGGCGCCAAGACCGGTGAAGGCCGGAACCAGATAGACGTCCTGGTTGATGTCGGCCTGGCGGGCCAGTTTGCCGGTGTCGGCGGCCGATTCGATGATGCCCATCGCGTCACGCATCCATTGCACCGCGGCACCGGCGACAAAAATCGAACCCTCCAGGGCATAGGTGTTGCGGCCGTTAAGACGGTAGCCGATAGTGGTCAACAACCGGTTGGTGGACGCTACCGGACGTTCGCCGGTATTGAGGACGATAAAGCAGCCGGTGCCGTAGGTCGACTTGATCATGCCCGGGCGAAAGCAGGCCTGGCCGACCAGGGCCGCCTGCTGGTCACCGGCGATACCGCCGACGGCGATCGGGCTGCCGAAGAGAGCGGGGTCGGTCGAGCCGAAATCGTCGCAGGAATTCTTTACCTCGGGCAGCAGCGCGGCGGGAATGTCGAGCAGCGCGAGCAATTCCTCGTCCCAGTGATTTTCGTAAATATTGTACAACATGGTCCGGCAGGCGTTGGTTGCATCGGTGGCATGCACCTTGCCGGCGGTCAACCGCCAGAGCAGAAAACTATCGACCGTGCCGCAGGCGAGCCGGCCGGCCGTCGCTTCTTCGCGGGCGCCGGGGACCTGATCGAGCAGCCATTTGATCTTGGTCGCCGAGAAATAGGAATCGAGCAGCAGCCCGGTCTTGGCGGTTATCGTCGGGTCGTGGCCGGCCGCGCGCAGCTCGTCGCAGAGCCCCGAGGTGCGTCGATCCTGCCAGACGATCGCCTTGTGAATAGCCCTGCCGGTCTGCCGGTCCCAAACAACGACGGTCTCCCGCTGGTTGGTGATACCGATTGCGGCTATGTCGGCTGCGGCCAGGCCGGAGCGCTCAATGGCCTGGCGACAGGTGGCCAGCGTGGAGTCCCAGATCTCTTCGGCATCGTGCTCGACCCAGCCCGAGTGCGGGAAATATTGCGTGAACTCCTGCTGGGCGGAGGCGATGATTTCCAGGCGATCGTTAAAGACGATGGCCCGGCTTGACGTGGTACCCTGATCGATGGCGAGTAGATGCGACGGCATGGTGTGCTCCTTGCGCAACAACCAAAAACCAACGGCGGGACTGGTTTCAACCTGTCCCCCGCAAATCAACCAACGGTGGGACAGATTTTAACCTGTCCCACCGCTACCAAGCAGCTACCAGTGATTATTTCTTGGCGGCTGCCGCCCAGCTCTTGACCAACTCGTCGTAATCGACGGTCTCTCCCTGGGGCTTTTCGTTTGCTAGTTTCGCTTTCGGTGCACCGGGCAGGTTGAACCAGTAGGACGGATCCTGTTCCGGGTTCAGTTTCGGTCCGCAATCGCCCTGGATGCCGGCTCGCTCCAGGCGCTGCAGGACCCGATCCTGCTGCTCGGCCAGTGCGTCCATGGCCTGTTGCGGAGTCTTGTCGCCGGTAACCGCATCGGCGACATTCTGCCACCAGAGCTGTGCCAGTTTCGGGTAGTCGGGGACGTTGGTGCCGGTCGGCGTCCACTGTACCCGGGCCGGGCTGCGGTAGAATTCAACCAGGCCACCGAGTTTCGGGGCGCGCTCGGTAAAAGACTCATGCCAGATGTCACTTTCCCTGATCGGGGTCAGACCGACGTGGGTCTTTTTCAGGCTGACCGTTTTCGATACGACGAACTGGGCATAGAGCCAGGCCGCTTTGCGGCGATCGACCGGGGTGGACTTCATCAGGGTCCAGGAACCGGCGTCCTGGTAACCGAGTTTCATCCCCTCCGTCCAATACGGGCCGTGCGGAGATGGGGCCATCCGCCATTTAGGGTTGCCGTTCTCGTCAACCACCGGGGTTCCTTCCCGGGCCATGTCGGCGGTGAAGGCGGTATACCAGAAAATCTGCTGGGCAATGGCGCCTTGGGCCGGTACCGGACCGGATTCGGAAAAGGTCATGCCGGCGGCTTCGGGCGGGGCGTATTTCTTCAGCCAGTCGATGTACTTGGTCAGCGCGTAGACGGCGGCCGGACCGTTGGTGGCGCCGCCGCGGCTGACAGATGAGCCGACCGGACGGCAACCGTCGACCCGGATACCCCATTCATCCACCGGCAAGCCGTTGGGAATACCTTCGTCACCGGCACCGGCCATGGACAGCCAGGCGTCGGTGAAACGCCAGCCCAGGGACGGGTCTTTCTTGCCGTAATCCATGTGGCCGTAAATCGGTTTGCCGTCGATTTCCTTGACTTTTTCCGAGAAGAACTCGGCGATGTCCTGATAGGCCGACCAGTTTACCGGAACGCCGAGGTCGTAGCCGTAGAGTTCCTTGAATTGTGCCTGCAACTCGGGTCGTTTGAACAGGTCGTAACGAAACCAGTAGAGGTTGGCGAACTGCTGGTCGGGCAGCTGGTAGATCTTGCCGTCCGGGCCGGTGGTAAAGGAGATACCGAGAAAATCGTCGATATCGAGGCCGGGGTTGGTGACGTCCTGGCCCTCGCCCACCATCCAGTCGCTGAGCGGTACCACCTGCTGGTAGCGGAAGTGGGTGCCGATCAGGTCGGAGTCGTTGATATAGGCATCGTAGATGTTCTTGTTGGACTGCATCTGGGTCTGCAGTTTCTCGATGACGTCGCCCTCACCGATCAGGTCGTGGGTGATATTGATACCGGTGATTTCGGAGAACGCCTTGGCCAGGGTCTTCGATTCATACTCGTGGGTGGTAATGGTCTCGGAGACCACCTTGATATCCATGCCCTTGAACGGTTCGGCCGCCTTGATGAACCATTCCATTTCCTGCAGCTGCGCCTCTTTGGACAGCGTGGACGGCTGGAATTCGTCATCGATCCATTTCTTTGCTTCCTCAACGCCTGCCAGGGCACCGGCCGGGCCGGCCAGCAAGGCAGTCATTGCGGTTGCTGCTACAAATGTTCTGATCATCGGTTAACCTCCTCTTTGATGGTACGGTTTTTCCGCAGGTACCCGCGAGGGGTGCGGAACGGTGCTGCCAGGACGACTATACCCACCTGAACACCGCCAAGGCGTACAGGAAGGAAAGGGCGAAGGCCCACCACAAGCTGAGACCGGGAAAGAGCGCCAGCCACAGGATGTGGATATAGGCCGAACCGAGCAGGGAAATAAACAACCGGTCGCCGCGGGTCGTCTCGAAGCGTAGCAGACCGACGCGCGGTGCACCGCCAGGCCGCCGGATCTCCCAGACGGTCATGGCTACCAGCAGGCAGAAGATGACAATGAAAAAGGTGGCGGTCGGTACGGTCCAGGCCATCCAGTTCAGATTCATGATCATTCCTCCTTCAGACGCGGCCCAGGGCGAACCCCTTGGCAATGTGGTTGCGGACGAACCAGATGACCAGGGTGCCGGGCAGGATGGTCAGGACACCGGCGGCGGCGAGAACGCCCCAGTCCAGACCGGAGGCCGAGACGGTACGGGTCATGATCGCCGAGATCGGTTTGGCGTTGACCGCGGTCAGGGTCCGGGCCAGCAGCAGTTCGACCCAAGAGAACATGAAGCAGAAAAAGGCGGTTACGCCGATGCCGGAAGCGATGTTCGGGATGAAGATACGGACAAAGAAACGGGGCCAGGAATAACCGTCGATAAAGGCCGTCTCGTCGATCTCCTTGGGCACCCCGGACATGAAGCCTTCCAGGATCCAGACCGCCAGCGGCAGGTTGAACAGGCAATGGGCGATGGCCACCGCGATGTGGGTGTCGAAGAGGCCGATCGACGAATAGAGCTGGAAAAACGGCAGTGCGAAGACCGCCGGTGGCGCCATGCGATTAGTCAGCAGCCAGAAGAACAGGTGCTTGTCGCCGACGAAGCTGTAGCGGGAAAAGGCGTAGGCGGCCGGCAGCGCGAAGCTGACCGAGATGATCACGTTGATCGTCACGTAGATCATCGAGTTGATATAACCGGAGTACCAGGATGCATCGGTGAAGATCACCCGGTAGTTGTCAAGGGTCAGGTCGTGCGGCCACAGCGAGAACACCGACAGGATCTCGTCGTTGGTCTTCAGGCTCATGTTCACCAGCCAGTAGATCGGCAACAGCAGAAAGAGGATGTAGATTGCCGGGATCAGCCATTTAAAGCGCATCTCAGGAACCTCCGTGATTGGTGCTTTCCATGCCGATATTGCTCATCACCGTGTAAAACACGTAGCAGAGCAGCAGGATGACCAGGAAGTAGATCAGGGACATGGCGGCGGCCGGGCCGAGGTCGAATTGGCCGACGGCGAGTTTGACCAGGTCGATGGACAGGAAAGTGGTCGAATTGCCGGGGCCGCCGCCGGTGATGACGAAGGGTTCGGTATAGATCATGAAGCTGTCCATGAAACGCAGCAGAAAGGCGATCAGCAGGACCCGCTGCATCTTCGGCAGCTGGATATAGCGGAAGATGGCCAGCCGCGAGGCCCCATCGATCCGGGCCGCCTGGTAATAGGCGTCGGGAATCGAGCAGAGGCCGGCGTAGCAGAGCAGGACGACCAGACTCGTCCAGTGCCAGATGTCCATGATGACCACGGTGAACCAGGCGGCAAGCGGGTCCTGTGTGTAGTTGTAGTCGATGCCGAGCGCCGTCAGGCTGTAGCCGAGCAGGCCGATGTCGACCCGGCCGAAGATCTGCCAGATGGTGCCGACCACGTTCCAGGGGATGAGCAGCGGCAGGGCCATCGTGATCAAGCAGACCGGCACGCCCCAACCGCGGCGCGGCATGCTGAGTGCGATCAGGATACCGAGCGGGATCTCGATGGCCAGGATAATGCCGGAAAAGAGCAGTTGCCTGAGAAAGGCGCTGTGGAATCGCTCCGAATGGACCAGGTTGCGGAACCAGTCGACGCCGGCCCAGAAGAACTGGTTATTGCCGAAGGTGTCCTGCACCGAGTAGTTGACCACGGTCATCAGCGGGATCACGGCGCTGAAGGCGACCAGCAGGAAGACCGGCAGGACCATGAACCAAGCCTTCTGGTTCTGCTGTTTGGCAATCATGATGTCGCTCCTCGGTACAGATGATCGTTGACATAGACGTTGGCCCGGGCCGGATCGATCACCAGGCTGGCACGATCACCGGTCAGGCCGGACAGATCGGCGGCGACGACGTTGAACAATTGCTCGCCGAGGGCCACCCGGGCAACCTGATGGCGGCCGACATTGTCGACCCGGACGATGGCCACCGACAACCCGTCCCGGTCGGGTGGCAGCAGTCGCAGATATTCGGGCCTGACACCCAGTTCCACTCGGGCACCCGGCGGCGGTGACGGATAGCGCTGTTCCAGGCGGATCTCGTGGCCGTTGAGTCGCAACCGGTCGCCATCGACACCGCAGGGCACGATATTCATGCCGGGCGAACCGATGAAGTAACCGACGAAGGTGTGCTCCGGCCGTTCGAAAAGCGCCTCGGGCGTGCCGACCTGGACGACCTCGCCCTCGAACATGACGACGACCTCATCGGCAAAGGTCAGGGCCTCGGTCTGATCGTGGGTCACGTAGATCATCGTGAAACCGAATTGTTTATGCAGGGATTTGAGTTGGGCGCGCAATTGCCATTTGAGCTGTGGGTCGATGACCGTCAGCGGCTCGTCGAAAAGGATGGCGTTGACCGATTGGCGGATCAGGCCGCGGCCCAGCGAGATCTTCTGCTTGGCGTCGGCGGTCAGGTGGCGGGCCTTGGTGTGCAGATTGCCCTCCAGGTCGAGCATCCGGGCGAGCTCGATGACTCGGGGCTCGATTTCTTTTTTGCTGCGCCCCCGGTTCTTCAGCGGGAAGGCCAGGTTTTCAAAAACGGTCATGGTGTCGTAGATGACCGGGAACTGGAAGATCTGGGCGATGTTGCGTTGCTCGGTGGGCCGGCTGGTCACATCCTGCTCGTTGAACAGTACCCGGCCCTTGGTCGGGATGAGCAGGCCTGAGATGATGTTGAGCAGCGTGGTCTTGCCGCAGCCGGACGGGCCGAGCAGGGCGTAGGCGCCGCCGTCACGCCAGGCCAGGTTGAGCTGCTTCAGGGCGTAGTCGTCCGGGTCGTCCGACGGACCGCTGTAGCAGTGGGCGATATCGTTCAGGGTGATCGTGGCCATGAGCTCCTCCGGTTACCGCGTGGTTTGGAGTTTCGGGCTGACGACCAGCCGGTCGTGGCGGTCGAAGATATAGAAGGTCGTCGGTTCGAGAAAAACCTCGATGGCGCTGCCGACCTCGTGGGCATGGATTCCCGGTGCCAGCAGGACCCAGCGCACACCGGCGACATCGACGTGGATGTAGCTCTCCGATCCGGTAATCTCCGCAATCACCACCTCGGCCCGTACCCCGATGGCCGCTGGCGACGGGCGCTGCAGAAAGAGGTGGTGGGGGCGGAAGGCGACGGTGTAGGTGCCGTCGGGCAGCTCGGGCATCCGGTCGATGAGCGGCAGTTCGACCTGGCTCTTGTAGAGCATCGAGTTGTTCAGTTTGGTGACCGGCAGGGTGTTGAGCGGCGGGTCGGAAAAGAGTGCGGCGCTGATCAGATTTTCCGGCCGGTTGTAAACGTCGACGGTCGGGCCGAACTGGGTGACCCGACCTTCGTGCAGTGTCGCTGTGGCGCCGCCGAGCAGCAGGGCTTCGGAAGGTTCCGTGGTGGCATAAACGAAAATCGAGCCGGTGGCGGTGAAGATGCGCGGCAATTCTTCGCGAAGTTCCTCGCGCAATTTATAGTCGAGATTGGCCAGGGGTTCGTCGAGCAGCACCAGTTCCGCCTCCTTGACCAGGGCTCGGGCCAAGGCGGTTCGTTGCTGTTGGCCGCCGGACAGTTCCAGTGGCGAGCGGTGCAGCAGCGGGGCCAGCTTGAGCAACTCGGCGACTTTGTCGACCCTTCGGTCGATTTCGTGTTTCGGCAGCCGGGCCAACCGCAGGGGGGAGGCGATGTTTTCGTAGACCGTCAGGTTCGGGTAGTTGATGAACTGCTGGTAGACCATTGCCACGTTGCGTTTTTGCACCGGCACGCCGGTGACGTCGCGGTCGTCGACATGAATCGAGCCGGAGGTCGGCCGGTCCAGCCCGGCCATGAGCCGCATCAGCGAGGTCTTGCCAGACAGGGTCGGCCCGAGCAGAATATTGAGGGTGCCGGCGGTAAAGGTCAACGAGACATCGGCGATATGGAACTGGTCGCCGACTTTCTTGCAGACCTGGCGAAGACTGAGCTGCATCTGGTTCTCCTCGTTGGTTAACGGTGCGCGGTGATCTCCGGGTGTTTGTCGACGAAGGCCTGCAGCGCGGCCGTTTCGTCGCTATCGAACAGCAGGCCGAGCTTGGTGCGCCGCCACAGGATATCCTCGGCACTGCGGGCCCATTCGTGGCGGATCAGGTAGTCGACCTCGAAGCCATAGAGACCGTGACCGAAGGCCGGGCCGCGGTCGGCAGCGTTTGTCAGCCGTTCGGTCATTCCCCGTGCCCTGGTGCCGTAACAGCGCGTCAGCCGGGTGGCCAGGGGGCGGTCCAGTAGTGGACAATGCTCGAGCAACCGGTCGACCTCGTGCTCGAATCGGTCCGGCGCAAAATCGCCGCCGGGAAGCGGCGTTGTTTCGGTCCAGTCGCCGCCCATGGCGGGCAGGAAAGGGGCCAACCGGTTCAGCACCGACTGGGCCAACTGGCGGTAGGTGGTGATCTTGCCGCCGTAAATCGACAGCAGTACCGGGACATCACGATCGCCGTCGAGCTTCAGGACATAATCCCTGGTTGCCGCCTTGGCCTCGTTGCTGCCGTCGTCAAACAGCGGCCTGATGCCGGAGAACGAGGACACCACGTCGCCCGGGGTGATCGGGGCACGGAAATACTCGGAGGCCGCCCGGCACAGATAGTCGGTCTCTTCCGGGCTGATCCGGACCTCTTCCGGGGCTCCGGTGTAGTCGACGTCGGTGGTGCCGATCAGCGTGAACTGCTCTTCATAGGGAATGGCAAAGATGATCCGGCCGTCACTGTTCTGGAAAATGTAGGCTCGCTGGTGGTCGAACAGGCGGGGGACGATGATATGACTGCCCTTGACCATGCGGATGTGCTCCGGGGTATGGCCGTGATCGATACGGTTCAGGAGCTGGTCGAGCCAGGGGCCGGAACTGTTGACCAGGGTTCTGGCTCGAATCTGATACTCTGCTCCGGACGTCTGATCGGCAAGCGACAGCAGCCAGCTGCCCTGGTCTCGGCGGGCGCTGAGCAGCCTGCAGCGGGTACGGATGTCGGCTCCCCGGGCGGCACCATCCATCGCGTTGAGAATGACCAGTCGACTGTCAAGAACCCAGCAGTCACTGTACTCGAACGCCAGTCGATAGCCGGGTTTCAGCACCGTGCCGGCGATGTCGCGGCGAAGATCGATCTTTTTCGTTTTCGGTAGCAGCTTGCGTCCGCCGATGTGATCGTAGAGAAAGAGGCCGAGGCGAATCAGCCAGGCGGGGCGAAGTCCCCGGTGGTGCGGCAGGATGAAACGGAGTGGCCAGATGATATGCGGCGCGGCCGTGAGCAGCACCTCTCGCTCCCGCAAGGCTTCACGGACGAGCCTGAATTCGTAGTATTCGAGATATCTGAGCCCGCCATGGATCAGTTTGGTAGATGCGGACGAAGTGCCGCTGGCCAGGTCGTTCTGTTCGCAGAGAAAGACCGAAAGACCTCTGCCGGCGGCATCCCGGGCAATCCCGCAGCCGTTGATGCCGCCTCCGATGACGGCAAGATCGTAGGTGGTTGTACGCATCGCCACCACTCCGTGGCAGAATAAATAAGGATGGAGCTTATTTCGTATAGGCTAATAATTAGTTTCGAACGCAGGTGTAAATACCGATTAACCGAAATAAAACAATGAATCAAGTGAAAATTTTGGAAACCTGGAAAAATCTCCTTACCAGGATTGTCTGTCGCGTGAGATCGATATGCTAGCTCGCATTTTAGTGGATGTGGTCGGGGTGGAGACCGGCTACCGGAGGCGCATCGTTCAGACGGGGACTCGAACCACGGCAACCCCTGCTTCGGAACAGATATCACTCAGTTTTTGTGGGAGCTTATCGTCGATGACGATAGTATTGATCAGGGAGATGTGGCCGATCCTGATCGGTGCGGTCCGTTTCAGCTTCATTGCATCGGTGACCAAAATTACGTGACGGGCGTTACGGATGATCGCCTGGGCGACCCGCACTTCGCGAAAATCGTAGTCGAGCAACACGCCGTCCTCGTCGATTGCCGACACGCCGATTACCGCAAAATCGACTTTGAACTGGTTGATGAAATCGACTGCCGCGTCACCGACGATACCGCCATCAGACCGACGCACATGCCCCCCGGCGATAATCAGCTCGACGCCGGAAAAATGCTTCATGATTTCTATGGCGTTGATATTGTTAGATATGACCAATAGCCCGCGGTGGTCGGACAGGGCGTGGGCAACTTGTTCGGTGGTCGTACCGATATTGATCAACAGCGAGCTATTGTTCGGAATCAATTCAGCGGCGCGTTTGCCGATAGCCTTCTTGGCGGCGGGGGCGAGCAGCCGCCGGGCCTCGTAACTGACGTTCTCGATGCTCGAACCGACGATGGCGCCGCCGTGAATGCGTTGCAGCAGCTGGCGGTCACATAATTCGTTAAGGTCCTTGCGGATTGTTTGGGGGGACACCTTGAACGCCGCGGCCAGTGCTTCCACCTCGACCCGACCGCTTTCGCGGGCTAGGGCGAGGATGGAATTCTGCCGCTCGGATATCGGTTCCATGGCGGATCCTGCGTACTGGTGAATAAACGGGGCGGAAAGCTCTTTCGGAGAGTATTTCAGTTATTTTCGTTATTGTCAATTTCAATTTTCACACGAAAGATGCCATGGGAGGTTTGCTCGGCCGACGTTTTCTTTCTTGTCACGCCGGGTCGGCTGGCACTGAGGCGGTGGCGGTCGGTTGCGTTGGGCGGAAAGGAAGGATAGGTGAGGTGTAGGAAGGGCTTCGGCGGGGGAACGATAGTGCGGTCCCCAGCCGAAGCGGTGATCAGAGCGGCGAGAAGAACGTGGTGCGCTGTCGATTTATTTGAACTTCAACTCCAGCGTCTCTAGGTGAAAGAGATGGTTGATCTGTGAGTTGTCGAAGACGGCGATTCCGAACGGGTAACTCTTTGAGCGGTCGGTAAACTGGACGTCTTGGGTATCGACGTTTTCACCTTCCGTCTTCAGCGCCCGGACGACCTCCAGGGTCCACGTCCCGTTATCGTAATGATTCCGAGCCAGGATGTCGGCGCGGCCACCCATCATCGGCATGATGTCGATACCGGGCACGACGTCACCTTCCTTGAACGTGTCGACGAAGGGGACCTTTTTGCTTGGAATGACATAGTATCGGTCGTCTTCGTTGGGATTGAGGTTCATGAAGGCCGGTGCGCTCTTGTCGCCATTGTCGTTGTTCTGGTAGCCGCCTTTGCCGGTGTCACTTTTGCGTCCCCAGCCGGCATTTTGTTTCGGGTCGGTGTTGTGATCGACATACTGATCGTCGAACATGCCCATCGGCAGTGTCCGTACGTATTTGGCGTGCCACATATCGATGGTCTGTCCCTCGGCGGCGGTATATTTGCGGCCGGCCGAGGTGTCGCCGGGTTCGTCGAGATGGCATGAGATCATGCAGCCTTCCTCGGCGAACCCCGGGGTGTTGATGTCCCAGAACAGCGCCAGTTTGTCTTCGTAATAGGTGTTGTCATGGCCGGTGCTGTCCTTGTTGGCCAGCTTCTTCCAACTGCCGTCGGCCTGCTTGACCCACGGAAAACGCTCGAGACTCTTGGTCGGATCTTTATAGGTGATCAGGAAGTAGATATTGGTGTCGTCATAGAGTGATTTGATGACCACACCGGTCTCGCGCATCCCTTCGTAGCCATTATCTGGTTCATACGGGAGATTGTCCAGGGTTACGGTGATCGGCGTGGCGCTCTGCCAGGCGGCGTCGGCCATGCCGTCGAGAATGATCGGACCGGTCGTCTTGTCGGTCATGAGAATCTGGTCTGCTGCAACAGCGGTGCCGGCCAGGGCGAACATGCCTGCGATAGTCAAAAGTCCTGTCTTGTACATTGGTTCCTCCGTTGTTTGGGGTGATGGGACGATTGGTGATGGTAACAGTGTAGGAGCAAATCGATAAGGGTTCCAGATGAAACATATCAACAAAAAGGAGGATTCTTGTGAACAATACTTCACAACGTATTGCCGGGAGTCGACCAAATGACGCTGTGCAACACCATTTCCACCAAGGCGTCTTATAGTTTGTTGCGCAGTAGGGAAATCAAACTATCTATTCAACAGGAGGGCCTATGGATGCATCGATCTTGTTTCAACCCTATCAGCTTGGCGATCTTCAATTGAAGAACCGGATCGCCATGGCGCCGATGACCCGTGGCCGAGCCGGTGACAGCCGGGTGGCCAACGAGTTGATGGCCGAGCACTATGCCCAGCGCGCCTCGGCCGGACTGATCATCACCGAGGCGACGGTGGTTTCCCGTCAGGGGATCGGCTGGATCGGTTCGCCCGGCATCTATACGCCGGCGATGGCGGCGGGCTGGCGGGTGGTTACCGAGCGGGTCAAGCCGACCGGTGCGGCGCTGTTTCTGCAGCTCTGGCATTGCGGCCGGGCGTCGCACAGCGACTTCCACGACGGCGACCTGCCGGTCTCCGCTTCGGCCGTGAAGCTCAACGGCGATCAGATCCGGACCCCGCAGGGGAAAAAAGATTACGAGACGCCCCGGCCGATGAGCATAGCGGAAATCGAGGCGACGGTGGCAGATTACCGGCAGGCGGCGGTCTACGCCCGCCAGGCCGGTTTCGATGGTATCGAGGTGCACTGCGCCAACGGCTATCTGCTCAATCAGTTTCTCGACAGCAAAACCAATCGGCGTGACGACCAGTATGGTGGTTCGCTGGAGAACCGGTTTCGATTCCTAGCCGAAGTGCTTGCCGCCGTTACCGAGGTCTGGCCGTCACAGCGGGTGGGGGTGCGATTGTCGCCCAATGGGGTGTTCAACGATATGGGCAGTGACGATTTCCGGGAGACGTATCTTTTTGCCGTACGTGAACTCAACCGGTTCAACCTGGCCTACCTCCATATCATGGATGGCCTGGCCTTCGGTTTTCACGGCAAGGGCGAACCGATGACCCTCGCCGAGTTTCGTGCTGTCTATGACGGCACCATTGTCGGTAATTGCGGATATGACAAAGAGGGTGCGGCGCAGCGGTTGACTTCGGGCCTGGCCGATATAGCCGCGTTTGGGCGGCCCTTTATTACCAACCCGGATTTGGTGGAACGGCTACAGCACGGCTGGCCGATGGCGCCGTACGACGATATGTCGCGCTGGTACACGCCCGGCCCGGAAGGCTACACGGATTACCCCCCTTACCAGGGCTGACGGCCGGCCACGTCTCAGTCAACGGCGGGACTGGCTTTAGCCTGTCCTCCGCTAACGAACCAACGGCGGGACGGGTTTTAACCTGTCCTCCGCTAAC
>JAZBPM010000290.1:0-2830 GCA_036351615.1 Desulfofustis sp. | reverse complement strand
TGTGTCGGACAAGAAGGCACTCGGCCGATGCTCCTGGTGCGGCAAGAAAATCAAAGCTGGTGCGCCGGTCTACGGTTTCGGCGGCCGGAAGCGGCTGGGTATTGACCTGACGGAATACCAAGGATCTGCCATTCTGATCTCTCTGATAACCGTCCCGAAGGAAGTCATCTGCATGGTCACGACCCCAGACTCTCCGGCCAAGGCAGACGGAAAGGACTTCATGTTCATGGTTTGTTCGGAGACCTGTGCCGAGGAGATGAAGTCCGTCATGGAGGCGGATGCGGCGTTGGGCAATGCTCTCTTTGGTGGTCTGGAACGGATTAACAACTGAAGAAACTATAAGCGGAGGCTGGCGCCGAACAATCTGAAATTGCAGATTGCCATTGAGGTGAAAGATTCATGAATTACCTCAAGCCCGCCACTCCCGGTGAGCTTTTGCCGTCACCACGAAGGGCACGAAGGGTAGGGAGAATGGAGTCTTCGTGTTCAGGACTATATCGATGAGGCAAGCGAGGGCAATTTCAACATCGAGAAGAATGGGTTGGGCTAAGGCGTTTTGACCGTTTTTTCCAGAACTGAATTTTCTCTTATTGAAATCGATTTTCGTGCCGCCGCCGCTTTTCAATTTTTCGTTAGCTGACCAAACGCCTAAATCAACAAAATTATCAGGAGGTAAAAAACATGAAGGTAAAAAGAATTAAGGTCATGGTGACTGCCATAGCGATTGTTTTTGCGATGATCGGTGTTGTCCACGCTGACAGCAGCGGTACAATGACCAGAGAGGCACAGGCCGCAATCACACCCGAAAAGGCGTTGGAGATGCTCAAACAGGGTAACCAGCGCTTTGTCAGTGCCAAAACCGTAAAGCGGGACTTGCTCGCTCAGGCCAACCAGACCTCCAAAGGCCAGTATCCCTTCGCTGCCGTTGTGAGTTGTCTCGACTCACGGCTTTGGCCGGAAATGGTTTTCGACCAGGGGATCGGTGATCTTTTCGTGGCGCGCGTGGCAGGCAATTTTGTTAATGACGACATCCTCGGCAGTCTTGAATTCGCAACCAAGCTGGCTGGTGCCAAGCTGATCGTGGTCATGGGTCATACGGAGTGCGGCGCAATCAAAGGCGCCTGCGACGCGGCGCAACTCGGCTTGCTTACGGCGACTCTGGCCAATATCAATCCTGCCGTAACGGCGGTGCAGGGTGCCTACACACCCAGGAGTTCAAAGAACCCAGAATTCGTTCAAGCAGTTTCGGAAATGAATGTCACCCTGACCATGCAGAAGCTTCGTGACAGGAGCGTTGTGTTACGCGAGATGCTCGACAAAGGTGAGATTGGGATAGTAGGTGCCATGTACGATATAAGCACCGGCAAGGTTACATTTTACAAGTAGGCAGCGATCATATTTTCCATATGCACCTTTTGGCAGCCGGTACGCGTAGCGTTATGCTTAAAAGGCCTTGTGAAAAGGCTCGCTCGAAACCAAAAAAGGAGATCGCCTTTGTTCAATCCAGAGTTCCTCTTGACCTCCCTGATCGTGGTCATGATCCCCGGAACCGGGGTGATCTATACGGTATCGACCGGGCTTTTCTGTGGCTGGCGGTCGAGCATCGCCGCTGCAATCGGCTGCACGACCGGCATTATCCCGCATCTGTCTGCCTGCATCCTCGGGCTCTCTGCCATCCTGCACATGAGCGCGGTTCTCTTTCAGTGCGTAAAGTTCATCGGTGCGCTCTATCTCCTCTACCTCGCTTGGTCCATGTGGAAAGAAACCGGTGGGATTCGGCTCGATTCCACTTACCAGAAACACGGTTTTTTCAAAATCGTCCTCAAGGGGTTCTTGTTGAACATATTAAACCCCAAACTGTCGATTTTCTTCTTGGCCTTTCTGCCGCTCTTCGTCTCACCTGAAGGGGCATCGCCTATGCTGGAGATGGTGCTTTTAAGCCTTGTCTTCATGGCCATGACTCTAGTCATCTTCATCCTGTACGGTATCGCGGCCAATGGGGTCAGCAGACATGTGGTCGGTTCACCGAAACTGGTTCGCTTACTCCAGCGCTCGTTTGCTGTTATATTCGCAGCCCTTGGAATTAAGCTGGCCATTGCGGAACGCTAGGCCGGATTGTATTCAGGATGAAATGATGGAGATGATGAAACATAAGAAACAGTAAGCGGATACGAAATGGGAAAGAAACAAAAATCGCGCGGCCCACGCAGGAAACGAATGAACAGAGTTGTGCGCCTCCAGTCGGCGCGTTTTACGCAGTGGGCGGCTAACTACCCCGGGAAAAACATAGTGCGCGGATACTGCAAATGGTATGGTGTCGACCCACTGTGCGCAGTCGTGGAGCTTCGGGAACTCGGCATCCCGATCATTGCTGAACGTGAGGAAGAAATTCGCAAGTCGGAAGCCGACAAGGCTGCAGCCCGACTGGCAGAGAAGGAGGAGAAGAAACGCCATCTTCGGGAATACATGACGATCTTCATCAACGGGAAGCAGAAGCGTATCAAGTGTCCACCAACCGTTGACGGAATTCCGGTCGACGAGTTCATCCGGAAAAATGCAGACCCGATCTGGCTTTTGCAGAACGAGATGTACGAGGAGCTGTACCAATGGGAGCAGGAACGGGATGCAGAAGAACAAGGGGTTTTCCAGCCAGAACGCGCACGCGATTCCAATGAGTCCGGCCGTTTTGACCCGGGAGATTTCGATGAGTCCGATCCTTTACCGTTCTAGCTCATTATCATGGACAGACAAGTGGCTGTCGTTTTGCCGCCTTTTGTGCTCTTCGGAGCGCCAGGCCAAGCCTGGTGCGGCTTGCTGACTGAAAGGAGTC
>JAZBPM010000289.1:0-3307 GCA_036351615.1 Desulfofustis sp. | reverse complement strand
CGCCGACGGAGATCTCGTACATCTTCAGCGAGGTCTCCACCGCGAACTGGGCGGTGCCGCCGATATACTCGACCACGGCCGGCGCACCGGCCATGGAAAAGGAGCCGAGTCCGATGGTCTCGGTAATGGCCGAGTCGCCCAGGTCGGGATTGGCGTCTTCCGGCCCGAACCCCGGGAAATAGACGCCGTCGATAGGCGGGGCGGGGGCCGTGAACCACCGGCCGCCGAGGCCGCTGACCCGAATTCCGGCCTCGTAGCCGTTACGGGCGATGGCGGTGACAATCGTCGAACCGTGTATGCCGCTGCCGGCGTCGAGCATCCCTTTCGAACCGGCCATGACCACATTGAGAATGAAATGACCTGCCTTGTCGATAAAGTCGATGGCCCGGATCGCCTGCTCCTTCGTGCCGACTTCGATCAGGTGCTGTACAAGGCTGTTCAGCAGCAGTGCGTTGCTCGCCTTGTTGCGGTTGTGCAGCTCGTCACCCATCTGCAGTGACTGGGCGACGATGCTCTTGATGTCGATGCCGCCCGCCGCCTGCAGAGCGGCCTTGAGCAGCGGCGCCAGCTCCCGGTTCATCCAGCGGAGTTTGGTCATCACCTCGTCATCGAAGGCGCCGTGCCTGAGCACTTTGCCGATGCCCATATAGAGCGTCGAGTAGGTCTCGATGCCGAAAGGATCGTTTCTAACGACGTTGACCTCCATGGTCGGCGTGATGATTCCCGACATCGGACCGATGGCATGGCGGTGATGACTGGAGTCGAAGACCAGTTTGCCGCTGGTGGCCAGCCTGTCGACTTCGTCCGGAGAGGTTGCCCAGCCTTCGTAGATGCAGGCCCCGGTGATGGCGCCGCGCATCGGCCCGCACATCTGCTCCCAGGCCAGGGGCGGTCCGGCGTGCAGTACGGTATAGTCGGTCATGCCGGAAATGACTTCATGGGCCGGCCGGATATCGGTCCAGACAGCGGTGCTCGCCTGGATCTTGTCAAGGCATTGTCGGTTTGCTTCAGTAATGTTCATGACACTCTCTTCTGCTTGAGGTGGAGAAAGGATGGTTTCATGACCGCTCTTTGAGGTGGTCCAGGATCTCGATCAGCTTTTTGTCGCCGCCCGCCGGCGGCCGCCAATCCATCTGGACCACCGGGACGCCGAGGCTGCGCAGATCGTCGGCGAAGCGTTCGAGGCCGATATTGATGACCCGTACCTCGCGGGTCAGCGGCGATTGTTTGTCGATCATGGGCTTACCTCCATTAATGCCTGGCGGCAGTCGGGTGCGACGAGCAGGGCCGCATACCGGGCCGCTTCACTATTAATCAGAAAAACGGTAGCACCGGCCTCGTTCAGGACGCGCTGCTGTTCGACGAGCGATTGCGGGTCGTCCTCGGTGCCGATCAAACTGACGATGGCCGGTATGGTCAGGCCGTGCCTGGAACGTAATTCGGCCAGGCCGGCGGCAAGCTCGGTTGCCGGATCGGTGTGCGATCCATGGCCGAGCACCAGATCGAAGAGGAGCGCTCCGCAGTCATCGAGACGGCCGGCGGCGGCCAGGTCCAAGAGGACTTCGGTCCGGTTTTCCGGGGCGATCATCGGGTGCGGCTTGCCCACGGTATAACGGTCGTCACCGAGGTCGACGAGGCAGTGGCTGCCGGCCTGGTCGAGATCGGCGGAAACGGTCCCGACCAGCGGACGAAGCAGCAGATACGCTTCTTTGGCCAGGGTTCCCCCAGTGAACAGGCCGATAATCCGCTTTCCGGCCGCTGTAGCTTGCTGATGATCGAGCAATTGCTTGATGCGGGCACTATCGGTAAAATTTCGCGTAACGAAGGGCGTGTTGCCGAGCAGGCAGACGGCCCGGTCGGCGGCTTCATCGAGTGTTGCGCTCTGGATGAAGGCGTCGGAGTCGAGGGTGGTGCCCTGAAAGCAGGTGATCACTGGTGTGGCCAGCTGCCGACAGGTCTGCTCCAGGCTACGGGCAACCTCGGGGTGCGGCGGTTTCGAGATCAGGATGATGACCTCGGTGGCCGGGTCTTGATCGAGCAGCGACAGGGCGTAGCTGGTCATCAGGCCGCCGACATCTCCGCTCAGATCGCGGCCGCCGACGCCGATGCCGTGTGAAATTCCCTCGCCGTGCTGTGCGATACGGCAGACCACGGCCTGCAAGCCGGTTCCGGCGGCGGCCACACAGCCGATCCTGCCCCGGCCCACCGCATTGGTGAAACCGAGACCGACCCCGTTGAGATAGGCGGTGCCGCAGTCCGGCCCCATGAGCAGCAGTCCTTTGTCCAGGGCTATTTTCTTCAGTCGTGCCTCGTCGTCCAACGAGACGTTGTCGCTGAACAGGAAGACGTTGAGATCGTGTGCCAGGCAGTTTTCCGTTTCCCTGGCGGCGTAACCTCCGGGAATGGAAATGGCGGCCAGAGAGGCGTCCGGCAGGAAACCGAGGGCGCGATCGAGCATCCGCGGCCGGTAGGATAGTTCCGATTGATCGGTTTCCCTCTTGGCGGAGAGCATCGTCGTTGCTTCCGTGCTGGTCTGTTCGGCCAGGTCCTGGGTGTCCGCCCGGACGATGATGATCAGGTCCTGGGGGCCGGCATGTTTGCTTTCGGCTGTTGCCAGGCCGACCTGGTCGAGGAGTTCATGATTGCCTTCAGTGCCCATGAACATCGCCACTTCCGCTACGCCATCCCGCTTTTTCAGCTGGCTGGCGACCCGCATCAGGACGACCGAATCGTAATAACTCGCCGTAACGATGGTTGTTGTTTCGAACATAATACATAACCTCTTGACTACTATCTCATGAAACGGCGGGACAGGTTTTAATCTGTCCTCCGCTAAAATCCCAACGACGAGAAGGGACGTAATGTCCTTCGTCGACTTCCCCGTGGCGGAACAAGTTTTCGCCCGTCAGCCACCAATTATCAGCTTCCGGGATAACCAACCGCCCGGAGCGTCTCTTTTCATAGAGCCGTCATGACGGAACGTGACAACGAACAATGAAAATCGGCGCCCTGGTCGGAAGGGCTGGCCGGTCCTGCCTCCAGTTGCTGCGCTGCGGCCTGATCGGCTGTCCTCCGAGGCCGGCAGACAGGCCATCCATGGCCTGTCTGCAGCCCTTCGGGCCTGATTCTCCGGGTAGCCGGGCGTTCGCGATGCAGCTTCCGGCAGAACCGGCCAGCCCGGTGAATCGATGCTTGCCTAACGGCAGGCCGATGCCGAAGGCGAATCCGGCCAGCATATCCCATCCTGAGGTACCGCCGTGGTGGTAAACACCGTGCAGCGCATCGCCGAGATCGGTAGTTTGTCCGG
>JAZBPM010000288.1:0-18569 GCA_036351615.1 Desulfofustis sp. | reverse complement strand
CGAACTGGACAGTAACAATGGTGAGAGTGACGGTCATGGTGCGATTGGCGCAGCCCGCACTACATCGGGCGGCTTTGTGGCGGTCGGTACTGGTACGATTGATGTTGATGCACAATCCACGTTATCAGTCGACATTGGCAGTTCAAACCTGACTACTAACGGCAGTAATAATATCGATATTGCCGGCAGGCATGCCAATACGTCTTTTGCCAGCCTGGTTGCCAGTGGCGGCGGTGCCGTTTCCGTATCCACCGCGAACGTGAGCGCCGATGCAACAATGGACCTTGATGAGAACAATGACATTGTTCCGACCACGCAGGTAGCCTTCCGTGGTGATGTAAACAATGCCACGGCGATGGTTAACAACGGTACCGATCACGGCGCCAACACCTTGAATGTCATTGTCGAATCGTTCGTCTTTTCCGATACCACGATGCAGGCCGCGAGCGGCGGCGCGGTCACAGTGACCAGTGCCGGTACCATTGCTGCTACAACGAATGCGATTCAAAACCTGACCTTTGCCGGTGACAGCAGCGTTATGGTGCTGCAGGGTGATATTCATGCCACCTCCAATCTGTTTGCCGATGCGGACAGCCGCTCACGCCTGGCTAGTGGTGGTGTTGTTACGGTCAGCGATATCAACCCGAGTGCGAATGCCACCGGTAAGGTCAATCTCAATGTCGGTGCGGCCGAGAATGTCATCGCAGGCGGAGAGATCGAAATCAGCGCCAATCATGGTGCTGCCGGTCAGGAGGTGTCGGACGGCAGCATAAAATCGGTGGATTACACTGAAAACTACATTACTTTTGATGCGGTTCATCTGCTGCAGGACGGTGCCGTCATTTCCTTCCAGGGAGAAGATGACGGCCTTGAAGGAGGCCATGACTACAGGGTCATCACCCGGACGGACAAGACCATTTACCTTGGCGAGATCTTTGGCAGCGGTGACGTCAACAGCCAATACGACACCATCACCATCGACGACCACAACTTCGAGGAAGGCGACCATGTCTTCTACGATTCGACTACCTCGGGCCATGGCCTGACCGATGGTCACGAATACGTTGTCCATGTAATCGACGAGGACACCATAAAACTGCTTGAGGTGGGACAGTCTGTGCAGACCGTCAGCGTTAGCCGCGGTTTTATCGACCTCAGCGATGACGATACCATCCATGCGGGCAATAGCTTCACCGACGGCCAAGCAATCACCTACCGCACTGTCGAACCGAAAGAATTCCGCAGCGACGCCGTTGATGGGTATTTTGACAGCGACGGTAACTTCCATTACAGCACTGCTACGAACTACGCAGACCGAATCGCTATCAAGGACCACGGTTTCAGTATCGGTGACGCGGTGGTCTATCACTCTGTAGATGGCGCCGACATCGGTGGCCTGGTGGACGGCCACACCTATTATGTAATGGGCGGCGGCGACCGGTATACCGACGGTGACGGCCATTACCAGTACTATGCGGCCACCGACTATATCCGGCTGGCTGCCGACCCGGATGATGTACACGGGTGGGCGGAAGACACGGATCCGGATCCAGATGAAGAAAACTGGGTATGGCACAGCGCGACCGCCGTCAACGTGGTCTACAACAACAGCGATACCGCCAAGGCGGTGACACACACCCTGCGGCGGGTCGTTGACGAACCGCTGACAGGCCTGAACGACGGCCAGACGTACTATGTCGCCAACAGAGATGAAACCAGCTTCCAGTTGAAGCTCGATCCGAACGATAGCGGGGTCATCGATATCGGCAAGGGTGGCGTCAACAGCGGCGGTACCCACTATTTCATGTACGACGGGATCGACTTGACCGCTACCTCAGGTGGTTCTGCCCAGAACTTGATTCTCGACCTCAGCAGCCCGATCTCCGGTTCCTTCGGCGGCATCGGCGGCGCACGCGGCTTCTCCAATCCGACCTCTGGAGATGGCACGGTGACGGCTTCGGCCACGGGTGCCACCGGCGCATTGATCGAAGTCGGCAGCGCTGACAGCCATGCCACGCAAACGGTGTCGACCAACCTGACCGTGGATGGTGGTGCCCATCTCCATGGCGACAGCCTCACGCTGCATGTGGGCAGCAAGATGGGTGCCAGCGCCACCTCGGACGGTAACGCCGGCGGTTTGCTGGCCATTGGTTCAGCCGCGGCATACGCTACCGGCACCAATACGAGTACGCTGGTCGTTGGCCAGGATGCTGTGCTTGATGCGGTGGACAGCTTGACGGTCGAGACCGTACAAACCTCATCCGTCGTCTCCTATGCGCAATCAAGCCGCGGCGGCGTTATTGCCGCGTCGGGCGGCACAGCATCTTCGACCCTTAAGTTCGGCACGCGGCTCGAGATCGACGGTGAACTCATGGCGGGCAACGACGTCGAGGTGAGCAACAGCATCGATAACAATGCCGATGCCGAAGCGCGTGCATACGGCGGCGGCCTGGGGGCAGACACCAATGTACACGCCACGGCGACCATCAGTGCCGCCAGTGGCTTCAAGGGTGCCGAGATTATCCTCCAAGATGACGCAGACCTGTCCGGAGAAAATGTCCGCTTGATCTCGGATATCGACCGGCAGCGCAGCCGGGCCTACACCGACACCACTGCCGGCGGCGCCGGTGGCAGGGCCAAGGCCTATTCGACCAGTACCATCTCCAGCGGCAATGAGATCGTGCTGGAGCACGACGCCTATATCGACGCCAACCAGAACATCCTGATCGAGGCGAAGTACTCCGAAACCAACAATTATGCGCGTTCCAAGGCCAAGCTCTATGCCATCGGCGGATCGACCACCTCGGATGCCACCATCAGTGTAACCAACAACGCCAAAATCGAAGGCGAATGGGAAGCGGTTCTCGAGGCCGCCAACGTCGACGTGAACGCACTCGACAGCAACTTCCACAACGACCGCAGCCGGAACGCGACCGGCGTTTATATCGGCCCGCACCATGAAGGCGGCAGCACCTCGACCAGCCGGCACCGTGACTTCTTCTGGGAATCCCACGTCATCCTGCTGGGCGAGCCGAACCCAGAGCTGGAGATCGCCGCAGACGGCAGCATAGCCAAGCTGACCAATATCGAGTTCCTCGGCGTCAACGCGGGCAAGAATGTCGACCAGCAACTGGTTGCGTATAACGGAAACAACCAGGTCATTCTGGATGACATCGTCTACGACCAGGCAGGCAAGCTGACCTTTTACGCCAACGCAGTGGGTGATGCCAGCCGCATCTGGGGCAATCACGGTCTGGTGGAAAGCCAGCGCAGCTGGGATTCGGTGACCATCACCAATTATTCGGACTTTGACCTGGTGGTGAATCACATCGATACCCTGGACGGGTCTGCAGTGGTTGATATCAAGGTTGAGACCATTTATGGGGACGACGGCAGCGATGCTAACAACAACACGTCGCTCAACCCGGACACGCCTGGGTCGACCTTCGAGTTCGACCTCAACCTCAAGTACCCGCAGACCGACGTTGTGATCCAAAACCTGGCTGCGGGTGGTGCCGATAACAGCGACATCATCCTGTTCCGAGGCATCGAAAACAGCATCGGCCACACGACCATCCTGAACGAACGCGGCAATATCCGGATCGATGAACTGGATCTCGTGGCCCAACAGACTGCGCTTGGCGGTCTGTTCCTGCAGCCGACTTACAGTGCCGGTGATCCTCACCCCTACGACGAGGGCCTGATCCGCACCAACACCCTGTCGGTTACCGCCACCGGTGACATCGGCAACCAGAGTGCCGCCGATGACGAGACGACTGATGGCGACCGCGGCCGCAAGGCCCTGGAGGTCGAACTGGTTCGCATCACTCATGCGGTTGAACGGACGGACACGCCGGAACTGAAGGAAGTATTGTTGACGGCCGATGCCGGCGGCGATGCCGTCCTCGACATTACCCTGTTCGATCGGTCGCAGGAGTATTCGAATCAGCCTTCGAGCCTCGATGTCACCATCGACAGCATCAAAGCCGGTGACGACGTCGACGTGGTGGTCAACGACTCGAAATGGGGCAATAACCTGGTCGACATCGATGGCACCACCGTTAATCTCTACACGCCGGGATCGGAATACCCTCAGGTCGCCGCTGGCCCGCTGGCGCCGCGCAGTGGCGGATACTTCCTCCACTTCAGCCCCGATCCGGATGACGCGGAAAATGAATACAACTTCATCCGCCGCAGCCTGGGTACGACCGGAACAGAGGTCAATTCCAACTACACATTTACCGAGGTGCGGGCCGGCGATGATATCGACATCGGCCACGTTAGTGTTGGCGACGGTTTCGACACCTACACCGGGGCAGAAAACCGGAGTTACCGCACGACCTCGATTGGTGGCACTCTGTATGGTTCCACCGTCTCCGAAGAGTCGGATCCCGGTACAACAATCAACTTCGACATAAACACTGATGTGGCCTGGACCGGCGGCAGCCCGCCCGACGTCACACCCCAGATCTTCCTGACCACCAATGGCTTTATCGAGGCAGACGAACTGATCGGGGACATGCTGGTCGGTCATGTCCATTCCACCGAAAACAATGTTACGCTGAATTCAGGGTCCCGGATCCTCGATGCTGACAGCCAGCCAACGGTGGACGTCTCCGGCGTCAACATCACGTTGAACTCAGGCGTGGTGACCGGGGAAACCCCGAATCCGTCGATTGGTGGCATCGGTGCTTACAATGACTTTCTGGAGATCAATGTTGACCGCAACGACGGGGCGGATCCTCTTGGTATCGGCCAACTGGATGCCTTTGACATCAACGCGTCGACCACCCATGACGGCATTTACATAGACGAGCTGACCGGCAATCTGACGATCGGCACCGTGCACACGATCGAGAATGTTTCACTTCGCACGGTTGATGGCTCGATTCTTGACGCGGAGGACGATGACCATGTCGGAGAAACAGATTCGAACTTGTTTGCCGATGTCATGGGGAAGACCATCAACCTCGATGCCAACGGGAATGACGCCGATATTGGTGCCTTTAATAACGACCTCGAAATTGACTCGCGGCGGGGATTGGAAACCGTCGGCCTCAACGATACCGGAGATGACGTGGCGCTGGAAGCGACCCGGAACATTTACCTCACCGAAACCGATGAGGAACTGCGGCTTGTGCTCGCGCATACCTACGAGGGCGACATCCGCCTCACCGTACGCGAGAACAGCGCCCGCGGTGAGAATCTGGAGCTGATCGATAACGGCACTGCACGCTTTGCCGAAAGCAACACCCGTCAGAGCAACCCGGATGCGCCGCGTGTCATTGACCACGGTCAGGTCTTTGCCGAGGGCGGGGATGTGACGCTGATCGTCGGTGACAACATTGAAACCGATGCCAATTGCTTTATTCTGGCGAATGGCAACATCACCATATACGGCGACGCAAGCGCCGTCGACGGCTTGTTGGGCGACACCAACGGTGACGGCGTTGTCGATGACTCCGATGGCGATCCGGATGTAGGCTACGGTACAACGGTCGTCCTGCGTGGCCAGATCATCGCCAATGCGGTGGTTTCGGCCGGAATTCAATCCGAAGCCAATCCCATCGGATCGGCCGTGGCGTATACCGACGGCGATCCCGGCGGCGTCATGACCCGGATCTTCGGCAATGACGATGTGGACACGATCCAGTTCGGTGACCCGACCGGATCGGCCGGCGGCACCTCGATCAACGACGACGGCTACATCTTCCTGGGCTCCAAGACCCGTGCTTATGGCAGCCAGGATGTTGCCACCAGTTATACCCTTGTTGATGGATTACCAGATCCCGCGAGCGATAACGACGGCGAGGACCGGTTCTTCGTTTACTACCTGCAGGACACCGCCACCCAGACCGGGCCGAACGTCACCACCGACGCGGAGCACACGCTGACCCTGGACGGGCAGGCGGACACGGACTACTACGAAGTCCATACGCTCGGGAGCCAGGGCGATCCGCGCAACTACGTGATCAACGTGCTCGATACGGGCGCCGAGGTCGACGGCGTCGACCAGTTGACGATCTTCGGGTATGACAGCCTGGAGTCGGGTTTGGACACGGACGGTGACAAATATCCGATTGATGATATCTTCCTGATGCGGGCGGCAGCAGAACTGCCCAACGAGACGGCGGACCGGCCCGGCTATGTGGCCCTGCTGCACGGCAACCTGGGCGAGTACCAGGATGTGGTCCAGAACAACGAGGAGACCAACGAGGTCCAGCGGATCAACTACGACACCGGCCTCAACGGCCGGGTGATCGTTGAAGGGCTGGGCGGCAACGACGCCTTCTTTGCCGACGACACCACCGCGATCATGTCTCTTGACGGCGGGGCCGGAGACGACATGTTCCAGATCGGCCAGATTTTCGGGGCGCAGCGCAACGAGGCCGACGGAAACCTGCTGGCGCAGGATGTCTTCCCCGAGTTGGTGGCCACGACCCGCGGCTGGCTCTCGCCGGGATCCTCCGCGCCGATGGTGGTACAGGGCGGCACCGGGAACGACGAGTTCCGCGTCTACTCCAACCAGGCCGAACTGAGGCTGGAAGGGGATGACGACAACGACCTGTTCATCGTCCGGGCCTTTGCACTGGCGGCCACGACCGACTTTGACTGGAACGGGGACGGCACGATCGACAAGGCTGACCTCGATGCCGGTGTTCAGGTGATGAAGGCGCTGCAGACGATCCAGTTCGGTGACAACGGCGTCGAGGGAGGCGGTGACGACCTGACGGTGAACCACTCGATTGACGAACTCCGGCAATCGCAGGTCCCGCTCTTCCAGGGATCAACAGAAACAGAGTTTAACGCCTGGAAAGATGCGCTCAAGGCCCAGTTAGAGGTCGACAGCGTTACCCAGTTCGATATCAACGACGACGGCGGCATCAACTACCTCGATCTGCTGCTGACAGAAACCACTATCGACGACGTGATCGTGCTCGACGAGGACGGTGTCGCCACCCCGCAGATCGGGCTTGGTTTCTCCATTGCCCAGGCCCCGGACATCCGTACCGGCGGCGGGAACGACGAGGTGCGCTACAACATCAATGCACCGGTGTCGGTTGACGGCGGCACGGGATTCGACAAGCTGGTGATCCTCGGGACCGAGTTCGCCGACGACATCGTGATCACGAAGGACGGCATTTTCGGCGCCGGCCTGAACGTGCGCTACGACAACGTCGAAGTAGTGGAAATCGACGGCCTTGAAGGTGACGACGAGTTCTTCGTGCTTTCCACCGAGTTCGGGGTTTCCTACCGGGTGATCGGCGGGCTGGGCTCCGACACCATCAACGTGGGGGGCGATGTCGTCGAAGACATCATCACCCGCGAACTTGAAGGTGTTTCGGGCGCGGTGGACCACCTGGTCAACTCGGACGATCCGCTTTACAGCGGGCTGGTCGTGGACGGCTTTGACTACAACGTGGCGCGCGAGGGTGAAGGCCTGGTCGTCATTAACGAGGAGGCTGAAGGTGACATCACCAGCGGCTGGACGGTCGTGGGCGAGGAGTCGGAGAATCAATACGCCGACTTCTACAGCGTGCGGTTGGCCGAGGAATTGACCAGCGACCAGGTGGTGTACGTGACCGTCTCTGCGGCCCTTTCCCCCCAGGAGGAGCGCGACAACCTGCTGATTAATCCTTCCCCATTGACCGATGGCGAAGGCGACTCGATCTGGCTTTCGACCAGTTCGATGTCCGACGATTTTACAAACACCTATGCCGGCCTGGAGACCACGGCGGACGACAGCTTCCTGCGCAAGATCGTGATCGACGGCGAGGATGTCTGGGTACCCAACCGCGCGCTCGTGCTGAAGTTCGACGCCAGCAACTGGGATTCGGAACAGAACGTCTACGTCTTTGCTCCGGATGATGCACGCTCCGAGGGTGAACGCGTCACCGTGATTCAGCACTCGGTGATCTCGGATGTCGAGAAATACGATGCCATTGACGTGCGCAACGTCGAGGTGACGGTGCGCGACAACGATACCCCGGGGGTATTTGTCAAGGAGGTTGACGCGGATGGAAACGAGGACAACCGCACCCTGGTGGTCGAAGGAACGGATGTCACCGGGTTGACCGACGAGATCCAGCTCACGCTGGCCATGGCGCCGGCTGAGGGCAAAGAGGTGGTGGTCGACATCGTGTTGAACGACTTTGCGGACAAGGCGATCCAGTTCTTCGACCTTGCCTCGGACGACCAGCTGACAATTTTCGAAAACCCGACCTACGACGCCGAGAACGACCGCGTCGTGGTGGGGCAAATCACCTTCACCGCTGACAACTGGGATGAGGCGGTCCGCGTCGGCATCGAGGCCCGGGACGACTACGTGCGCGAGGACTTGCAAGTCGCGGTGGTCGAGTTCGAACGCAACGATGCGACCACGGATGACGACTATGTCTTCCCGAACCTGCGTTCCGGACTGCAGATGCTGGATGTCGAGGTCGTGGACAACGAGACGTCCGGGGCCGTGGTGCTTGAAAGCGGCACCGGCACGCAGTTGATTCCAGGCACGCCTCCGGAAGGACAGAACGACACCTACAGCATCCGCCTCACCCGAGAGCCGGACGAGTCGGTGACGGTTGCCGTGCTGACCGACGGCCTGGCCGATGTGGTGAAAATCGGGAGCACCGAGATCACGCCGAATGATTACGCCGTGATCGGCGGGCTCCAGGTTACGCAGGTGTTTACCGGAAACGTCATCTTCGATGGCAACGGTTCCAACCTGACCATTTCCCGCGGCGAGGGCTCGGACCTGGGCAGCTTCATCGACGAAGGCTTCTACGCCGGCCAGCGCATCCGCATCGGCGGCAGCGATGGCAACGACGGCGACTACGAGGTCAAGTCAATTTCCACGGATGGAAAGACCATCGTTCTGACGGCGGCCGTTTCTGACCTTTGGATCTTCACCGGCGAGACCGAAGAACCGATCGTGCTGAGCGACCTGGCCGAAAATACCATCTTCGAAGGCACCGTGACCTTTGGCGAGGAGACCGATTCCGATCTCTTCCCGGGCCAGTTCCTGGACCGGGAACTCACCGGCGGGGATGAAGGCTGGCTGGCCGACGGGTTCCTGGAAGGCATGTGGGTGCGGATCATCGACCTTAACGACATCGAAGACGACATCGAGGCCAAGATCCAGTTGATCCGGGGTGACAACGACAGCAAGGACGCCAAGTTGCAACTGATCAATGTGCAGATCGATGGCGTCGAGTCCGATCTAAGCGCCACCTGGCTCAGCGGGACCGATCTCAATGTTGAAGTGGTGCGTATCGCACCCGAAGTGACCTTTACAACGAGTGACTACCACGTCCAGCAGACGGTCGAGCTGGCGGCGGATGAAGATTATATCGTCCCGCCCATGCGCGACGGTGTGAAGATCTTCCCGGTCTCCACGCACCTCCTGTCCAAGCTGCGCGGCCCGCTGGCCGTTGAGGGCGGGCCGGCCGGCGCCGACCGCTCTCTGACCGCGGGCGTCAAACTGCCCGGAGAGAAGGACGACTTCCTGATCGCCATCGGCGCGCAGGCCCCGGAAAGCCAACAGATCGATGTTCTTAACATTTACAACGACTCGAGCCTGGCCGACACCAGCGGCGTGATGGATCAGACTACGCTGCGCGGCTTCGGCATGGCGGACGACCTGGTGTTCGAGAACCTGTCCGGCCCGCTCTTCGGCGAGGCTGCGGAAGACGCTTCGACCATCACTATCCCGGGCGGCATCAGCTACGGCAAGGTCAACTTCGGATCGAGCAACGTGGGCACCGACGGGAGCCAGAGCACCATCGAAGTGGTCAACCTGATGCTCGGCCAGGGCAACGACTACCTGGATATCCAGGGCACCCTGGATCCGGCGCCGTTCGTCTCAGCCCAGAATGTATTCCAATTTAACAACGCCGGTGACGACCCGGATTATCCGGACAACCCGACGATCCGCTGGGCAGGCTTCGACTGGAAAGCCGAGGGCTTCCTGCCCGGGCAGACCGTCACCATCGACGGCGAGGACGAATTCTGGACCGTCGTGTCGGTGGAGGACGCGGTGTACCTCGACGGCAGCGGTCAAGAGGTGATCGTGGGTGGCCAGCCTCTGCGCGATCCCAACGACAACTCGATCCTCGTCCTTTTGGGACCGGATTTCCCGACGCTCACGGGCGAGCAGAAGATTGTCGCGGTCGACAAGCTGGTGCTGGAAGAAGTCACGTACAATGTGGACATTACCACGACCGGCGCCATTTTGACCCGCACAGATGCCGAGAACTGGGAAGATCATGGCTTTATAGTAGGTCAGTTGATCAACATCGGCGGAGATAACGGCAGCTTCTCAGACGCGGTCCAGTACCGGGTGCTGTCCATTGACGGCGACATCATGGAGGTGCTGGGCGACCCGATCGCAAGTACCGAAAACGTCACGACCAACATCTGGGTCCAGGGCCCGCACGGCGCGCTCACCATGGTCCACGGCGGCGGCAACCTGCCGGTGCAGACCACCGGCGATTACGAGACCAAGACTTATGAGAGTGAGGGTGAGAGCCAGAACATCCTGACTCGCCTCGACGGCCGCAGCTGGCAGGACGATCGCTTCGAGATCGGCCAGTTGATCCAGGTCGGCAGCGAGGGTGAAACCCGCGAAATCCTGGGCTTCGGCAATGCCGCTGATTTCGGCGTGGAAACGCCGGAGGGCGCTTTCGCCACCTGGGGTACGGATGCGGTGATGATCCTGTCGGGCAAAGCTTTCGGTGACGCGGATACGATCACCGGCATCGACCTGCACCGGTCCATTGCCGAGACAACGGAAACGGTGGCCGAGGAGGTGACCCTGGTGGTCGACACCCTGACCCGGGACGACGGCGGCAGCTGGGAGGATGACGGCTTTGAAGCAGGGCAAGTGATCTACATCGAAGGACTTGCAGGTGGATTCACGATTGCTTCCGTCACTGATACGGAGCTTGTGCTGGCCGGGGCCGCCATCCATCAATGCTCTATTGGCAGCAAGACGGTAACCATTACCCGGACGGATGTGACAACGGATGCTGGGCCCGCCGTGGGCGGGGATCACTTCGTCATCGGCCTGGCCGAAGGTGCTGATCCAGAAACCAGCGTGCTCGCCGGTCCGAACAGCCCGCTCGTGGTCTATGGCGACACGAGCCAGGACGGTGTCTGGTACTCCGGCCACAGTTACGACCGGCTCGGCCAGGAATTCGGAGAGAAGCCGTTTGATCCGTTCCCCCATCTCGCGGACGAGGAGAACGAGGACAACGAGTGGGTGTTCCCGCTGGCCAATCCCTATACCTACGCCGGAAACGACATCATTGACGCGCGCGGCCTGTTCGCGGATTATTACGACGAGGACGGCACGCTCATCAAGACTCTGCCAAGTGTCGGCTTCACCGCTTACGGCGGCGCGGGGAACGACCTGATCTACGGCAGCCAGGCGGGGGACCACCTGGCCGGCGGCTCGGGTGACGACACCATTTACGGCCAGGGCGGCACCGACCACATCTACGGCGACAGCGGCGTCAACGTGGATATCCTGACCCGGGTGCTCACCATCCCGACCGTGGATGCCAGCCCGGCACCGACCGTCGATCCGACGCTCGGGTCAAGCGACCAGACCTTCAAGCCTGTCCGGGTGGCGACCCCGATGCGGGACGACATGGCCGCAGGAAATGACATTATTGACGGCAACGGCAGCGGCAACCAGGACCTGCCCAACATCATCTTCGCCGACCACGGCGAGGTGGTGCAGTACGTGGACGATCCGAACCTGCCGCCAGTCCTGCTGCAGAAGATCCAGACCACCGAGCTGTCCACGGTGCTCGAGATCAACTCGAGGGAACTCCAGAGCGGTGGCGACGACGTCCTTTACGGCGATGACACCGACGACATCCTGATCGGCGGCGCCGGCCATGACATGATCGACGGCCTGGAAGGGGACGACCTGATCTTCGGCGACAACGTGTACCTGACCCGCATGGGCGAGCCGGGCGATACCAACCTGCTCGACGACATCGCCAGCCTGCGCTTCCAGACCCTAGCCGGCACGTTGATGTACTCGCGGACGGACCGGCCGGCTGTTGAGGGCTATGGCGTCCAAATCGATAGCGATGGCGATGGGATCCTCGATACCTGGGAAATCACGCCGGACACCAGCGGCATCCTGATGGTGTCTCTCGATGAATCCGGCAACCCGATTCCGCGCGACTACCGCGACCCGAACGGGCCGCAGTGGTGGGCCGAGTACGAGATCGATTATGCCGACCTGCACAATTTTGAAATAGACAGCGGCAATGCCGGTGTGGGCAGCTTCGGCAACGACTACATTGCAGGCGGCGCCGGGAACGACGAGCTTTTCGGACAACTTGGAAATGACGTGATCATGGGGGATGGCTCCATTGACGGTGCCGTGGCCGCCATAGAGCATGTCGGCGCGGCACGAAGACCCGGCGACGAGACGGATCCAATCGGCCCGTTGACGGTCATCGCGAGCTTCGAGGACGCGTCTGACGGCGAGGACTACATCGAGGGCGGCGGCGGGTGCGACGTGATCTTCGGCGGGCTTGGCCAGGACGATCTGGTGGGCGGCTCATCGAGCTTCTACAGCCTGGTCGATCCTGACATGCGGCCCGACCGCAATGACATCATCTTCGGCGGCGCCGGGGTGCAGATCGACCGTTTGAACGAAGCTCTGCCGGATGACGGCACGGATCATGATGGGCGTCATTCCCGTGATGCCGACGTCATTGCCGGCGACAACACCGACATTATTCGTATCGTCGGGATCAACGGCGTCGATGTTAATATCGGGACTACCAATGTTCCAGTAGTCAATGCCAACGGGAGCCCGGCATACCTCGGTTTCAGTTACGACAACTACGGATCGGATAATACCCTGATCGTCCGCGGTGTAACCCTGCTCGACTACACCCCGGGCGGCCCGGACTACCGGCCGGACCTGTTCTCGGATACGGCCGCGGGCGACTTCCGTGATATGTTCGGCATGGGCGCGCTGGTCGACATCGGCGGCCATGACGAGGTCCATGGGGAGACCGGGGACGACTTCATCTACCTGGGCGGTGGAAACGACATCGCGTACGGGGACGGGGAAAATGACGACATCATCGGCGGGTGGGGCCATGACTGGATTTCGGGCGGCACCGGCATCGACGGCATTCTCGGGGATGACGGCCGGATCTTCACCAGCCGGAACACCGGGCTGTCAAACGACAGCGTGGGATACGGGGAAGAGTTTGCGGAATCACTCTACGGTGTCTACAGCCTGCTCAACAGAGATCCTGATACCCGCACCAGCCAGGGCAACGTGCTCAACGAACAGATCTACACCCCCGGGCGGGTGCAGCAGGCGACAATCAACGTCGAGGGCGAGCTGCTCAAGGCGGTCGATCTGAGCCCGTTTGACAACGTGGAGGGTGCCATGCTGGTGCCGGGAACCTCGGCTGACCCCGCAAGTCACGACCCGCAGCATGCGGACGACGTGATCTTCGGCGGGCTCGGGGATGACTTCATCCACGGCGGTTCGGGCGATGATGCCATTGCCGGCGGCGAGGCGCTTCCTGAGTCCTATGCCCCGATTCTCAAGGTGGACATTGAAACCGCCCAACAGGCAGAAGACCCGATCGACTACCTGGTCCGGACGGACTTCACGCGGCCGTACAATCCCGGGAACCTGCTGCTGTTCGGTGACGGGGATTCGCACTGGAACGAACCCAACCCGGTGCTGCAGCGGACCGGCGAGTTCTTCCTGTACGACGAGTACGACCCACGCCGGGTGATCCTGTTCAACGACGATGGGACCGTCTGGAAGGACGATTCGGTTAATCCGACCACGCTGAAGCATTACTTCCTGAACCAGCGGGACAACGAGGGCGGATCGACCTTCCGGGATGATGACACCTTGCCGGTCACACCGGAAGACTACCAGATCGCCGGGGCCGTGGGGAGCTACACCGAATTCGAGCCCAATGGCACACCGGTCGAGTCATCCTTTGTCTACCGGGAGTCCGACGGCAACGACGTCATTTTCGGTGACCTGGGCAACGACTGGATCGTGGGCGGTACAGGCCGGGATCATCTCTACGGCGGTTTCGGCAACGACCTGTTGAACGCTGACGACGTCATGGGCGGGCCCGGCAACAGCTATGACACCACCGCCGGGCTCAACGATGCCCCGGAAACCCACTTGAGCTGGGAGGACCGTGTCTTCGGCGGGGCCGGTCTGGACATCCTGATCGGCAACACCGGTGGTGACCGGCTAATTGATCACCTGGGCGAGTTCAACTCCTACATCGTTCCCTTTGCGCCCTTCGGCATTGCCACAGTGAGCCGCCAGGTGCCGCCGCAGTTGTTTGATTTCCTGACGGCCCAGGCCGCCGGGGACGGCGTGGACATGACCCGCCTGGCGGACGGCGTATTGGTGAACCAGGGATCGCGGTATTCCAACGTCATGGTCCAGCAGGGCAACCCTTACGGCGAGCTGGGCCTTGTGACCCAGAAGGATCACGGGTTCTGGCAGGATCAGTCCGGTCCGCCGACCGATCCCCAGGCGGGCAACATCCCCGGCGGCAGGCGCGACATCCTGCGCACCGCTGACTTTGACGACCGGTCCATGGATGCCTTTACCAAGGATGTGGGCAACTTCACAGCCACCGGCGGTCAGTTGTATGTTTCATCCGAGACGCCGTATGACGTCGCCACCGCCGTGATGATGCTGGACGACTACCTGCCGAGCTATTACGAGGTGGTGGCCACGTTTAACCTGGATAAAGACATTGCCGGCTGGAAGTCGAACGGTTACGTGATTTTTGACTACTACAGCGACGTGGACTTTAAGTTTGCTGGGATTAACGTCTCGACCAACAAGATCGAGATGGGCTACGTCGATGAGACGGGCTGGCACTATCTGGTGCAGTCGAATAAGCCGGTTCAGATCAAGCCGGGTAACAACTACACGGTCACCGTGGCCGTGAACGGCAACAACGTGACCGTTGCGGTGGCCGGCGTGAACTGGTTCACTTATGACTACACGCCGCACTATGACTTCAACGGCGACCCGATCCCGCTGAACCAGGGCATGGTCGGCGTAGGTATGGCCGGCTCCTCCGGCCGCGTGGACAACTTCACCGTCCAGATTCTGCCGCCGGAATGGACATTGAACCAAACCGATGATTTCATGGATCCTGCGGAATTTACGAGAGAAGCTGTGAGCGGGTCCTGGGAAGAGGATTCGGGCACATTGACAGGAACACCTGGTGAGAGCGTCTCGGCGGTTCAGCTTATCCATCTGGGTGAAAAGCTTCTGGCCAACAGCATCCTGGAAATGGAGGTCAATATCACCACAGACGGTACTGCCGGCTTCGTGTTCGACCGGTATGATGCGGACAGCTACAAGTTTGTGGCGCTGGACGTGGCAAATAATCAGGTGATTATCGGGCACGCAACGAGCGACGGGGTTGAAATCGACGCATCCTTTACCCACGACCTCGACGCAGCTTCGACCTACCTGCTCAAGGTGAAATTGCATGGCGCGGGTATCGAAGTCAGTGTTGACAATGTGCTGATCACAAGCTACGGTTTCAACGCCGCCTTGACGGACGGCGGGTTCGGCCTGCTGAGCCAGGATGGCGCTGCAGGCTTCTCTACTTTGACGGTGCGCACGGACGACCCGGGTTTTGAAAGCAGTGATCCGTCGCCGGAGCCAGGGGAGGTCTATGTCTCGGTTTCGGATGCATCGGTGGAGGAAGACAGCGGCACGGTTACGGTGACTTTCAACCTGTCGGAAGCGGCTGGTGAGGACGGCGTGAGCGTGGAATACGCCACGTCGGATGGAAGCGCTTCCGCAAACGAGGACTACGAGTACGCAGCTGGGACCCTGGTGTTCGCTCCTGGTGAAACCAGCAAGACCCTGACGCTTGTGGTCAACAATGATGACCTGGTTGAGGGTGATGAAACCTTCAGCGTGCTTTTGTCCAACGCCGTGGGCGCCACCATTGCCGACGACGGGACCGGCACGATCACCATCGTCGATGACGATGAGAATGAACCCGTTCCGCCGCAACCCGGTGCTTTGACCGTTTCGGTTTCTCATGTGTCGATCACCGAAGGGGTCAAGGTCACCAAGACCAACGTGACCATTACCCTCTCAGAGGTCGCGACCGAAACTGTTTACGTGCGGATGTTCACCGAAGATGGTTTGGCCGAAGCCGGCAAGGATTATGTCGCATTTGACGAGATGCTGACCTTCTATGCAGGCGACGAGAGCAAAACCTACAACATGACAATCATGGGTGACAAGTCGTATGAGCTGGAAGAGTATTTCCTGGTCAATGCTCAAATTGTCGACGCTGAGGGCCAACAAATTGACGGAACTGAAAGCGGTGTCGGTACCGTAACCATTTTTGACGATGACAGCGCCAACCTGCTGGCGGCGGAAAAAGTCAAGGGGCCCCGCCGGGATGTGGAGCTTCTGACGCAGCAGCAATTGGATTCCATCGTGGGCGAGGCCATCGAGCGATGGGAGGCGACTCTCGCTGTCGTTGATCCCGATATAGATATTGACGGGATATTGGGCGATATCGAGTTCCAGGTTGTGGATTTCAAGGGGTACGGCCGCGGCATCCTTGGCCAGACCACCCCGGATGTGATCTACATTGACGCGGACGCTGCCGGATGGGGGTGGTTTGTAGACCCGACACCCGAAGATGATGCTGAATTCAGCGAGCCGGGCGGCGACGACGAAGACCGGATGGATCTGCTGACGGTGGTGATGCATGAAATCGGCCATGTGCTGGGCTACGATGATGCGGCCGAAGATGCCGACACCCTGATGAGCGCTACCCTAAATCCGGGAGAGAGGCTGGAACCCGGTGACGGCGGAGACAGCCTCGTGGTGATGGATGCCTCGGATCTTGAGGCGGATGTCCAGGAACCGGATCTGCTGTCCAGGGCCAGGGTGGAAGAATCATGGCTCATCAACTTTCTGGTGAAAAAAGCCAGGCAGGATTATAATCCATTTGATCCGGAGGAAGATATGGAGATTGTCATCCCGGTTGAAAATTAAGAATAGATGCGCAAGTATAGCTTTACAGACAGTATATTGATAGGTTAGAACAAAACGGTCGGCAACATTATTTACTGCTGACCGCTTTGTTCCGCATGAGCCTAAAACAATCGGAACTTGAAAAATGAACATGAGCAGAAAGGAGCAAACCATGGAGGAAGCGCGTGACAGAATTCAGAACTGGTTGATGAGCGAAGGGTGGCAGATTGCTGAACAGTCCCATCCCGGCATGACATGGCTTATCAGGGCCGAAGATGCCGGCGGGAGAAGAATTCTTGTGGGCCAGAGCAAAACCAGGGATGACTTGATCCATTTGGAAGCACGGGTCAATATTGAGGATGACTTTCGCCAGAGGTTTGAGAGTCTTCCTGAGGACAAGAGACGCGAGATCCTCTGGGGTTTGCGCTTTCTGCTGTTGCAGATGAATGTGGATTTCACCGGGGTTACCGAACCCATGGCGGCAGTGGTGCTCACCCAGAGAATCTATCTGGACGGTCTCACCAAAGACAGCTTTATTCAGAGATTCCTCCTGGTTCGCAATGCTGAGATCGCGGTGATCTGGTCTGTTATTCAAAACCTGGAAGGCGTGGAACCGCCTGCTGAATCGAGCGATGCCAAGCTGCATTGAAAGCCGCCCCTTACAGGCCCTTGACCGTTAAGAATATTTGGGATGTACTGAAGAGAGTATAGATTGCTTCGGGCTTGCGAAGAAATCTCTACTCTCTTTGGTGTTACCGGGAATCAGCCGTTTGAACGGTTGCATTTACCGGGCAAAAGGAATATAGAATATAAGTAGAATGGACTTCCCGGGTGTTTGCGGATGGGAATGCAGACCATGAAGATTCTGAATCAATCTCAACAACGCGCAAGGAGGAAATCCCATGGCAGATCAGAAAGATGCAACCGTTGAAAAAAATGCACAGACCGGCGCACAGCCCAAAATCGTGTGGGACGACACCAACATGAGCAGTTCCTATTGTAATGTGTCCAATGTGGCCGGCGGAAGGGAAGAAATCATTCTGCTGTTCGGCATGAACCAGGCCTGGCATTCCGGTCAGAAAGAGGTCAAGGTGCAGCTGTCGGATCGAATCGTGATGAGTCCGTTTGCAGCCAAACGCTTGTCCCTCCTGCTCAACAATGTGCTGGCCGATTATGAAAAGCGCTATGGGGCCCTGGATCTGGGCTTTGCCCCGGTGCCGCCGGCATCGACAACGATCCAGTAACGGGCAGGACATATCGGCGGGTGGTTAACTGAAAAGCCATCTCAAAAGTCCGGCTTGAGATGGCTTTTACCAACGGAGGAGTGTTTCAGGTATGGGTCAGGACCCGGCATATTTCAACCGCGCTTCATACAAGGAATCGGAACTCTTGTTCTGGCGGCAATTTGCCGAGGCAAAGACGCCCAAGGCTTTCTGCCAGAGCTGGCTTCCGTTGCAGTGCCGCATGCTCAACGGGGTCAAAAACGCCATGGTTTTGCTGGGAAAGCCGGACCAGGGGCCGT
>JAZBPM010000287.1:0-4895 GCA_036351615.1 Desulfofustis sp. | reverse complement strand
GGCCCGAAAGCTTCTCGCCAGGCCATGGATGGCCTGTCTGCCGGCCTCGGAGGCCAGCCGATCAGGCCGCAGCGCAGCAACCGGAGGCAGGACCGGTTAGCCCTTCCGACCATGGTCCCGATTTTTTGTGACTGGCTCATGGGGCAGTCGGTCAGAACTCTTCATGCAAGAATGCATTGCAGATCAGATCTGCCGGACGAGCGAGGCCGCAGTGCCTGTGGCATTGCGGTCTCGCTTGTTTTGCCTGTCAGGAGTGATGAGTTAGTAACGCTGCTGCATCAATTAACTTTGAGATTGCCGCCGGTGCCAAGGCCTCCCTTGACTTCCTGGGCCTTGTAATTTCTCAGGGCGCGCACCATGTTGTTGAACGAGTCGGTGAATGCCGCGACGATGACCTTGCCTTCGGCGGTATTGGTGTAGCCGCCACCGCCCAGGCCGACGGTTCCGGCCAGCATGCCGCCGACAGCCCCCATATCGACATTGCGAGCGCTTCCTTCGGCAGCGGCAAGTTGCACGCTGGACCGGTTGTCGATCAGGGTCAGCATTGTGCTTGCTTCTTTGACGTTCAGACTGCCGCCGATAGCGGCGCCGACCGAACCGAACAGCCCGCCGATGGCGCCGCCCAGGCCGCCGGCATTTTGATTGCTGAAGGTGATCGACGGACTCATCGAATAGTCGGCGGCGACCATCTGTCCTTTGCCGAAATTGGATCCCTGACGCAATTCTCCCGACTTTTCCAGACCGCGCTCCTGCATCACATTATTCATCGCTACGCCCCGTTCAACGACGACAAAGCAGCCGGATTGCTGGGCGAGCATTTTCAAGACCGGAGTGGTCGGGCCGAGACGCCACTGAGAAGACAGGTAATGATACCAGGATGCCGACGTGTCCTCGACCACGGCCAGGGTTCCGAGGGTGGCGTCACAGCGCTCCAAGGCAGGATTGACGTTGTCCGTTGCCGAGCCGGCGGCGGAGCCGGTAGCGGTAGTTTTTGCCGACTGGGAACCCATCTGCATGCCGACGCAGCCGGTCAGCGACAGGGGAATGATCAATGCTGCGACGAGCGGAATAACACGGAGGTGAATGGTGGCTCTGGCCATGACGTGCTCCTTGATGGTCTGAAATGGTTAACGCTGGTAGCGTTTCAACGGTTTTTCGGCAACGGTTTGCCGATGTCCTGGCTGCATGGAATCGTTATAACTGACGAGAGTAGCCTGTTTTCTTGCTCCGGACAATATTTTTTCAACCAGTTTGCCGTATATTACCAGGCACCCACGGCGGTGCAACCGGTAGTTCAAGGCGGTCCGCGAAAACTGGCATGGCGGAAAATGGGCGGGTGAAAAGGCTGTTGTTCTGCCGATGGCCCTATGTTATAAGATAGGCTGTTTGATGGATGATACCCAACAGATGCAGGAAGGATATGCTGACCGCCGTGTTTTTGCCGGCATAACGACGAGGAAGCCGTAATGCGCGGAAAACATGAACCGGTACAACTTGTCTGCCCGAAATGTCGTCATCGAATGATCGTCTACCTGCCGCTTGCCAATGATGAAGATCTGCCGATATGCCCGGAGTGCAAACAGGCCCGGATGAATATCGAAGAGTTGCTCGACGAGGGAAAGTCCTATTGACAGGAAGTGTCGCGATGGTGAGAGAGGCGGTCTGCCCTGCTGGGGGACTGCCTGTTTTTATGCAACCGAGCCTTTTGCAAAACTTAGATGTTCGTTCAAAATCAAGGCGTGCGAAAAATTTTACCGCAGGCATATACGTGATATTCCGAGGATAAAATTTTGAGCATAACGCAGAGTTTGGGCGAAAAGATTGTTTTGCAAATGGCTCAACCGATCAGATAAAAGGAGAGACCATGATGAAACGAATGATGATTGCGCTGGTCCTGGCAATGACCCTCTGCGCTGCAACAGCTTTCGCCGGCGCCCTCGAGGAAATCCAGAAACGTGGAACGCTGCGGGTCGGTATGGAGCCGGGCTACATGCCGTTCGAGCTCACCAACCAGAAGGGCGAGATAATCGGTTTTGACGTCGATATGGCGAAACGTATGGCCAAGGCCATGGACGTTGAGTTGGAGCTTGTCTCCACCGCCTGGGACGGCATTATCCCGGCGTTGCTGACCGATAAGTTCGACATCATCATGTCCGGTATGACCCTGACCCAGCAGCGCAATATGAGCATCAACTTCGCGGAGCCCTATATCATCATCGGTCAGACCGCGCTGGTGGCGAAAAAGCATGAGGGGACCATTACCTCGTATGCCGATCTGAACGACCCGAAATATACCATCGGCTCCAAACTCGGCACCACCGGCGAGCAGGCAGCCAAGCGCGTACTCGGCAACGCCAACTACATCTCCTATGAAACCGAACAGGAAGGCGTTCTCGAGTTGATGAACGGCAAGATCGACGCATTCATCTATGATTTGCCGTACAACGCCATCGCCTTCGGGCAGCGCGGCGAGGGCAACATGATTCACCTCGATACCCCGTTCACCTATGAGCCGCTTGCCTGGGCGGTCCGCAAAGGTGATCATGATTTTCTGAACTGGCTCAACAACTTCCTGTTCCAGGTCAAAAACGACGGCACCTACGAAAAGATCTACGACAAGTGGTTTGTCGACGGATCCTGGCAGAAAGAAATCCAGTAAGCGATCGGGCCATAGTCCGTGAAGGTCGCACAGAAACTCTGGCCCTGGCAACTCCTGCTGGCAGCCATCCTTATCGTGATGGCTGCCGGCATCTATGGGTCGGTCAAGCGTATCGATTATGAGTGGCGCTGGTATCGGGTGCCGCAGTATTTTCTGTACAAGGCGGAAGACCCGATCAAAATTTCCGACGACGGAATCGTCGAGAAGATCACACCGGCCGGTGATACGGCCAAAGTCACGGTCAACCTGGTAGACGGCAGCCGTAAGGTACTCGAGGTTGAAGCTGATACGATCAGGGTGGAGCAGGGAGAAGAGCTGTTTATCGGCGATACCGTCGGCTATGTAGCTACCTGGCGCCTGGGTCCGCTGCTCACCGGCCTCGTGACGACCATGTGGATTTCCGCTGCCGCCAGCGTGCTCGGTTTGGCCATCGGTCTTATTGCCGGGCTGATGAAGATCTCCCGGAATTATACCGTCTCCATGCTGGCCGCGATCTATGTCGAGATCATCCGCGGTACGCCGCTGCTGGTCCAGATCTTTATCGCCTATTTCTTTATCGGTACCGTCTTTAATCTGGATCGTAATGTTGCCGGTATCGGTGCGCTTGCCTTGTTCGCCGGGGCCTACGTGGCCGAGATCGTCCGGGCCGGGATACAGTCGATCCCGAAGGGTCAGATGGAAGCGGCACGTTCGCTCGGCATGAGCCTGCCCCAGGCGATGACCGAGATCATCCTGCCCCAGGCCTTGAAACGGATCCTGCCGCCGCTCTCCGGGCAATTCATCAGCCTGATCAAGGATTCCTCGCTCGTTTCGGTTATCGCCATTACCGACCTGACCAAGTCGGGTCGGGAAATCATCACCAGCACCTTTGCCACGTTTGAGATCTGGCTCGTGGTCGCGGCCATGTACCTGATTGTCACCTCGCTGCTCTCTCAATTCGTCTTTTACCTGGAACGGAGGCTCGCAATCAGTGATTAGAACGGAGAACGTCGTCAAGATCTTTACCGGGCGCGGTGCCGAAGTACGGGCGGTCGACGGGGTTACCACCACCGTCGACAAGGGTGAAGTGGTAGTCGTCATCGGTCCGTCCGGTTCAGGCAAATCAACGTTTATCCGCTGCGTCAACGGCCTGGAGAGCTTTGACTCCGGGCATGTCTATATCGACGGTGTCGATATTGCCGACCGCAAGACCAATATCAACAAGATTCGGGCGGAAGTCGGCATGGTCTTCCAGCAATTCAACCTCTTTCCGCATCGGACGGTTCTGGAAAACCTGACCCTGGCCCAACGCAAGGTGCGCAAGAGAAAAAAATCGGCGGCCGACGAAAAGGCCCGAATGCTGCTGCGCAAGGTCGGTATTGCCGAGAAGGAAAGTGAATATCCGTCCCGGCTTTCCGGTGGTCAGCAGCAGCGGGTGGCTATCGCCCGGGCCCTGGCGATGGACCCGAAAGTGATGTTGTTCGATGAACCGACCTCGGCTCTGGATCCGGAGATGGTCGGCGAGGTGCTTGATGTTATGAAACAGCTGGCCCGCGAGGGCATGACGATGATGGTCGTCACCCACGAAATGGGTTTTGCCCGCGAAGTCGCTGATCGGGTGTTGTTTATGGATATGGGAAAGATCGTCGAAGAGGGGACGCCGGAACACTTTTTCACCGCCCCGCGCGAAGAACGGACCCAGCTTTTTCTGAAACAGGTTCTCTAACGGTTTTCTGCGTCGTTTCTGTCAATTATCTATACCTATTCATTTTTGATCTGGAGGAAAATCATGCGTTTTGTCGGACTGTGCGCCGCCGTGTTATTGGCGGTGGGACTCTGTTTTTCGTCGGCCGCGGCCAAAGAGTTGCAGGTCGGATTTGTCTATGTCTCGCCGGTTGGCGATGCCGGATGGTCTTTTGCCCACGACAAGGGCCGGGTGGTCATCGAAGAGATGGACGGGGTGACCACGTCGTTTGTCGAAGCGGTCGCCGAGGGCCCTGATTCCGAACGGGTCATGTTGAACATGGCGCGGAAGGGATACGATCTGATCTTTGCCACCAGTTTCGGTTATATGGACCCGATGCTCAAGGTCGCCAAGCAGTTTCCGGATACCGTGTTCATGCACTGTTCCGGCTTCAAGACTGCCGACAACATGGGCACCTATTTCGGTCGCATGTACCAGGCCCGGTATCTGTCCGGCATGGTGGCCGGCGCCATGAGCAAATCCAACACGCTCGGCTACGTTGCCGCGTTCCCG